>JAAXHF010000255.1 GCA_012271025.1 Deltaproteobacteria bacterium
CCTTCGGGGTGGCGCCCGGTGTGCTGGCCTACTGCTGGGCGCTCGAGTCGTGGCAGGTCTGGGGCTGGCTGGCCGCAGCCCTGTATGTCACCTGTGGGGCGCTGCGGCTGGCCCGCTTCAATGTCAAGTCTGACACCGCGGATAAGACCCATTTTGTCGGCCTGCCGATTCCTGCCGCCTCGGCGGTGGTGGCCACGACCGTCCTGCTGGACGATTTTCTGGGTGGAGCCGGGAGCAGCGCCAAGCAGATTGCCCCGCTGGTGCTGATCTATACTCTGGCCGGTCTGATGGTCAGCAATATTCGCTACTACAGTTTCAAGGAACTCAAGCTGCGCGACCGCAAGCCTTTCTGGCTGCTGCTGCTGTCCATCATTGCAATTCAGATTATGATCGCCCAGCCGCACGTCATGCTGTTTGGCGTCTTCTGGTGTTATGCCGCCTCTGGGCCGCTGTGGCTGATGGTCCGGCTGGGTCGGCTCGGGTTGGGCAAGCTGAAAAAGGCGTCGCCCGCCCCCGCGCCGGAAAACGTTCGTCCGTTGCAGACGCTTGACACGGATAAGGAAGGTCCGTTATAGATGGTGGGATACAGTCTGTAACGGAAATAAGATGATGACGCACAGCATGACTCTTGGACTGTTCGATGAGTTGGGGCGTGGCCTGCTGCTAAGCCTGCTGCTTAGCACCCCGCCTGCTGGTTCCAAGAGACACGCGTAAACACAAGAGCTGTCGGGGACCACGGGCGGGATTCTCAGCCTGTGGCCTCGTTCTCGTTGAAAGGGCTGCGGGATACCTCGCAGCCCTTTTTTTGTGACATCGAAGGAGGACCGCTATGGAACGGGAGATTGTCCAGATTTTTGACACCACACTGCGTGACGGTGAGCAGTCGCCCGGCGCCACCATGAACATCGAAGAGAAGGTCATGGTCGCCCGTCAGCTCGAAAAGCTGAACGTTGATGTGGTCGAAGCCGGGTTTGCTGCGTCATCAGAGGGAGATTTTGAGTCGGTCAGGCGGGTTGCCGAGCTGATGCCGACGCCAATCGTCCTGAGTCTGTCGCGGACCAAGGAGGACGATATCCGACGGTCGATTCAGGCGGTCGAGCGCGCCAAAAATCCCGGCATTCATATTTTTATCGCGACCTCGGATATCCATCTCAAGCACAAGCTGATGATGAGCCGCCAAGAGGCGCTCGACGCCTCGGTGTGGGCGGTCAGCTACGCCAAAAAATACCTCGACTATGTCGAGTTTTCGGCCGAGGACGCGTCGCGGACCGACCCCGATTACCTGGTCGAGATTTTTGGCGAAGTCATCAAGGCCGGGGCGGTCACCGTCAACGTGCCGGATACCACCGGCTATGCGGTACCCGAACAGTACGGCCAGCTCTTCACCTTTCTGCGTGACACCGTGCCCGGTGGCGAAACGGTCAAGTGGAGCGCCCACTGCCACAACGATCTGGGGCTGGCGGTGGCCAACTCGCTGTCCGCCATCCAGCACGGCGCGCGCCAGGTCGAGTGTACGATCAACGGTATCGGCGAGCGGGCCGGCAACACCTCAATGGAAGAGGTCGTCATGGCGCTCAAGACGCGCGAGGACGTCTTTCAGGATGTCACCACCCGTGTCGTCACCGAGCAGATCTATCCGTCCAGCCAGCTGTTGTCACAGATTACGGGCATTACCGTCCCCCTGAACAAACCGGTGGTCGGGGCGAACGCGTTTGCCCATGAAGCCGGTATTCACCAGGACGGGGTGCTGAAGAACAAGCTGACCTATGAGATCATGCAGCCCCAGACTATCGGGCTGGCCAGCAACAAGCTGGTTCTGGGCAAGCACTCCGGTCGCCACGCCTTTGTCGACCGGCTGCAAACCCTGGGCATTGACTACACCGGGACCGACATGAACAAGGCTTTTGCGCGTTTCAAAGCCTTGGCCGACAAGAAAAAGAACGTCTACGATGAGGACCTGATCGCCATCGTCACCGAGGAGACCGTCCGGCTGCCGGATCAGTACGAGCTGCTGTATCTGAATGTGACCTCGTCGAGCATGGCCGTACCCCACGCTACCGTCAAAATGAAGGTCGGCGAGGACGAGATCGTCGACAGCGCGGCCGGCGACGGCATGGTCGACGCCTGTTTCAAGGCGGTGACCAAGATTGCCGGTCTCGACCCCCAGCTCGAGCGCTATACGGTCAAGGCGATTACGGGCGGCGCCGACGCCCAAGGCGAGGTGTCGTGCATGATCCGTGAGAACGGCACCTCGGTCAACGGTCAGGGCTCCCACACCGATATCATCATGGCCAGCGCCCTGGCCTTTGTGAACGCGCTCAACAAACTCGCCCACCGCGAGCGCTATTATCAGAGCCGGACGGCCGCCGGCCGGGAGGGGCCTTAGGCAGCGGCCCATCGACCTACACTTGTATGAAAAGAAGGAGACAGCATGGCCCACAAAATTGCGGTCTTTGCCGGTGACGGCATCGGTCCTGAGGTGATTGGCGAGGCCCTGGAAACCCTCACGCTCGTTGAAAAACGCTTTGGCCTGAGCTTGGCCTGTGAACAGGCCCTGGCCGGTGGCTGCTCGATTGACGCCCACGGCGTGGCCCTGACCGACTCTGCGCTGCGGGTCGCGACCGAGAGCGACGCGGTCCTGCTCGGCGCGGTCGGCGGCCCCAAGTGGGACGACCCGCAGTCTGCGGTCCGGCCCGAGCAGGCCATCCTGGGGTTGCGCAAAGAGCTTGGCCTGTACGCCAATCTACGACCGCTCCAGGTCAATCGGCATCTGGTCCACGCTTCGACCCTCAAGCCAGAGGTGCTCGACGGGGTGGATCTGATTGTCGTGCGTGAGCTGACCGGCGGGGTGTACTACGGTCGGCCGAGCGAGCGCCGGACCGGACCGGACGGCCGTGAAGCCGTGGACACGATTTTCTATACCGAGGCGGAGGTCGAGCGGGTGATGCGCACCTCATTTGAGCTGGCCCGCAAACGCCGCAAAAAGGTCACCTCGGTGGACAAGGCCAACATCATGGCGACCTCGCGGATGTGGCGCGAGGTCGCCAATGAGGTGGCCAAGGACTACCCGGACGTTGAATACGAGGATGTCCTGGTCGATGCCATGTCCATGCATCTCATCCGTCGGCCGCGCGATTTCGATGTGATTGCCGCCGAGAACATGTTCGGCGATATTCTGACCGACGAAGCGTCGATGATCGCCGGCTCCATGGGCCTGCTGCCCTCGGCCTCATTAGGTGAGGGATCGCGGGGGCTGTTTGAGCCCATCCACGGCACCGCGCCTGATATTGCCGGCCAGGACAAGGCCAACCCCCTGGCCGCCCTGCTGTCTACGGCCCTGATGCTGCGTCTGTCGTTTCAGCAAGAAGACGCCGCTCAGGCGATTGAGGCGGCGGTCGATGCAGCTCTGTCCGAAGGCTACCGCACGCCCGATATTGCCCAGCCCGAGTGCCGTCTGGTCGGCTGCAAGGAGATGGGCCGCATTGTCCGAGACAAGCTCGGCTAAGACTCTGCTGAACCACCCTGCGGCGGAGAAAGGGATGGGGTCGGAGAGAGTTTGCTCACTTGGGATCACACTTCGAGCACCTCGTAGTCCACGGCCTGCGCGTTTTTGTGAATTTGTCGGGATATTCGCTCACCAGGTATGCGGCGATTTCATCCTCTGAGAATCCGCAGATCTTGACGTATCCGCTCCCAGTAAAGGGCTCTGGATGTGTTCTGCGGATTAGGTGCTTGATCGTGTAGCACGAAGCTCTATGAAAGCAGACATAGTTCTTGCTGATTGAGCGAGTAGTATTTACGACAAATCCATCCGGGTGCTCCACGATCCAAGACAGATAGGCTTGCTCATCGCCTTTGAACAGCCTGACTGTGGCCACTTCTCTTTCCTCAGCTACTTGGTCAGCAGGTCGTACCAGTGAAAAGCCACGACGACCAGGGCGTGGGTGATCTGCCCCCGGCGAATAAGGTCTGGGATATCAGCCAGCGGGACCAGGACGACCTCGGTTTCCTCGGTTGTATCAAAGTGGGTCTCAAACCGTTTCTGGACGTTGCGGGCCACAAAGCTGTGGCAGCGGTTGGCCTGAATGGCCGGGTTGGGATGGATCGCACCCAGGGCGGTCACCTCAGCCGAGTCATAGCCGGTCTCTTCCTGCATCTCGCGTCGGGCGGCATGGAGCGGGGAGGGGTCTTCCGCATCGACCATACCGCCCGGAATCTCCAGCGTCATGGCCTCGACCCCGTGCCGGTACTGCCGAATCAACACCACCTGTTCGTCGGCGGTCAGCGGAATGATGTTCACCCAGTCGCCCGCCTCCAGGACGTAGAAATCGTGTCCCCGGCCGGTCCGGGGGGAGCGCTTATGGTCTTCCCGGAGTGAGAAGATGCGACACGAATAGACGATCTGAGAACGGAGACGTTGCCAGGCTTTGAGCGTAGTTGAGCCGTCAGAACTCATGCCGTGTCCCGGCGACTAGAAGAGGCGGCGATACTCAATCGCCGGACACCGATCCATCACCACCGTCAGCCCGGCCTGCTGGGCTTTGCGGGCGGCGGCCTCGTCAATGACGTCGAGTTGGAGCCAGAGAATCGACGCTCGCTCGGCAATGGCTTCGTCGGCGATCTGAGCCACGAACTCCGAGCGGCGGAACACGTCAACCATATCGACCGGCTCGGGAATGTCGCTCAGGCTGGCGTAGCAGCGCTGGCCGAGGATTTCCCGGCAGTTGGGATTGACCGGGATGACGGTGTGGCCCCTGGCCTTGAGCAGGGCGGCAATCTGATGGCTGTCGCGGTCCGGGTTGGGCGAACAGCCGATCACGGCAATCGTTTTAGGCGTGGCCAGAATGTCGTAAATTGCGGGATCCGACGGGTTTTCAAAGGTGTGCATGGGCCAAGCTTAGCAGATCGTCAAAGGCGTTTTCCAGACAAGGGCGCAGGGTTGACAGTTTTCAGGAAAACCAGAAAGCTAGGAAACATGAAATCCTTAAAACTCAGTTTTGACTTCCGCGACCAGCCACAGCTCGTCGAGATGTTGCGCGTTCAGGCTGCGCGGGAAGGGACAACGCAAAAAGCGATTGTCGTGAGCGCCCTCGAATCCTATTTCGCCCATAAGCTGGAATCGACATTCGTCCTCACAGCTGCGGAACGATCCTTCCAAGAATGGGATAATGAGGACGATCAGGTGTATGACTCCCTTTGATATCGTATTGGTTCCATTCCCGTTCACGGATCTGAGCGGTACAGAAAAGTTTTCGCGCCTTATTTTCTCTTCTTTACGAAGTCGGCTCAGTCGGATGAGTGGAGCGTAAGCCGACCCCCAAGACTAGGATTCAGACACAGAGGTGGGCTCCTCGTTCCGGTACGACAAACTGAGCAGATCGTCAAAGGAGTTTTCCAGACAGCGTTGGATCTCGACCATGCGGGCTCGAAAGGCGTCTTCGCCCTGCATGGCCGGGTCGTCGATATCGCCCTCCTCGCCGGCAAACTCCTTGAGGGTGTAGGTCGGTTTGCTCTCGGCCTCGGGGTAGGCGTCGAGCATGTCTTTCTGCTCCTGGGTCATGGTCAGGATCAGGTCGGCCTCGTCGATCAGATACCGGTGGCGTTTGAGGTCGGTCGAGACAAAGTCTTCGGCTTGCAGGTGAATTCCGTGTTCACGCAGAATCAAACGTGCGTCGAGCGAGGCGTACATCCGATCCCGGGCGTAAATCGCAATCCCGCCCGAACGAATGGTGATATGCCCGACGTTCCGTTCCTTGAGCATCTTCTCAAGCAGGGAGTGGGCCATCACGCTGCGGCTGGTGTTGGCGTGACAGACGATCAGCACGCGGTAGGGATGGGGATGGGTCACAGAGCTGTGGGAGACGTGCGGCCGCAGGGCGCGGCCGCAGTGTAGGATTCAGGATTTAAGCGATTTGAAGACCGAGCCGAGTTCTTCTTTAGCCGTCCCGCCCTTGGCCAGCTCGCCCTTGAGCTCGTCGCCTAGCTCGTTCGGGTCCCAGTCGCCGAGCTTTTTGACCGTTCCGGCCGAGTGCCAGCCCTTCATCAGCCACACGCAGCCGCCGCCGACACGGAAGACCTCGCCGTGGACCCCGGCCGCGTCATCACTCGCCAGCCAGGCCACCAGCGGGGCGACGTGGTGGGGGCTGAAGTAGTCGTGCTCGCCCTCTTTGGCGTCCATCAGGCCGGCCGTCTGGGGCGTGGCGTCAACCGTCAGGCGGGTACGTGCCAGCGGGGCAATCGCATTGCCGGTCACGCCGTATTTCTGCATCTCGCGGTCGACGATGATCGCCATGGTGGCGACCGCAGCCTTGGCCGGACCGTAGTTGGGCTGGCCGGGACTGCCCAGCAGGCCGGCGTCCGAGGAGGTGTTGATCACTCGGCCGTTCAGGATATTGCCCGCCTTGTGCTGTTCACGCCAGTACTCACAGGCGTGGCGGCTACAGTTGAAGGTGCCTTTCATGTGCACGTTAATGACCGCATCCCACTCTTCTTCCGACATATTGAAGATCATCCGGTCGCGCAGGATGCCGGCGTTGTTGACCAGAATGTTCAGCTGCCCGAAGCTGTCGAGCGCCTGTTCAACGATCCGTTTGGCGCCTTTGAAGTCGGTCACGCTCTCGGTATTGGCCACCGCTTCGCCTCCGGCGGCTTTGATTTCATTGACGACCTGTTGGGCCGGACCGACATCCGAGCCGGTTCCGTCGAAATGGCCGCCGAGATCGTTGACCACCAGCTTGGCGCCGTGTTTGGCCATGAGCAGGGCTTCTTCGCGGCCGATGCCTCGACCGGCGCCGGTGACGATGGCAACCTTGCCGTCTAATAACATGATAAGCTCTCCTTTTGCGGCATGTGCAGAGTAAAAAACCCCTCTTGTCTGCCTGACTTGCCCAGATTTGTCAACCGGTTTGGGCCTGGACCGGCGCCGGGCCGGAAAGGAAAAAACAAAAAGGGGGAAGAAGTCTTCCCCCTTTTTGACTCCCGTCAGACGAGCTGCGTTTTAGACGTCGTAGTATAGCGAGAACTCGTACGGGTGGGGCCGCAGGCGGAGCGGATCGACCTCGTTCTCGCGTTTGTAGTCAACCCAGGTCTCGACCACGTCTTTGGTGAACACGTCGCCCTTGAGGAGGAACTCATAGTCGCTCTCCAGGGCGTCGAGGGCGGCGGGTAAGGAACCGGGCACGGACGGCACGCCGGCCAATTCCTCGGGGGTGAGCGAGTAGATATCCTTGTCGAGCGGATCGCCCGGATTCAGTCTGCGCTCAACACCGTCAAGCCCGGCCATCAGCATGGCCGAGAAGGCCAGATAGGGGTTGCTCGACGGGTCCGGAAAACGGACTTCGATGCGTTTGGCCTTGGGACTCGGCGAGTACATCGGGATGCGGACCGCAGCCGAGCGGTTGCGGGACGAGTAGGCCAGGTTGACCGGCGCCTCAAAGCCGGGCACCAGTCGCCGGTAGGAGTTGGCGGTCGGAGCGACAAAGGCGCACAGGGCCGAGGCGTGGGCCAGGATGCCGGCGATATAGTGCATGCCGAGTTCGCTGATCCCACCATAGCCGTCACCGGCAAACAGGGGCTGGTCATCTTTCCACACCGACTGGTGGGTGTGCATACCCGAGCCGTTGTCGCCAAAAATCGGTTTGGGCATGAAGGTGGCGGTTTTGCCGTGCCGCTTGGCGACATTCTTGACGATATACTTGTACCACTGGAGCGCGTCGGCCATCTGGACCAAGGGCAGGAAGCGCATGTCGATTTCGGCCTGTCCGGCGGTCGCCACCTCGTGGTGGTGCTTCTCAATTCGGATCCCGATGTCTTCCATTATCCGGATCATTTCGGTCCGAATGTCCTGGTAGGAGTCCAGCGGAGAGACCGGGAAATAGCCCTCTTTGTGACGGGGCTTGTAGCCCAGGTTGGGTCCTTCCTCCTGGCCCGAATTCCAGCTGCCCTCGACCGAGTTGACGTGGTAGTAGCCCTCGTGGGCGTTCTGGTCGAAGCGGACATCGTCGAGGATGAAGAATTCAGGCTCCGGTCCAAAATAGGCTACGTCGCCCACGCCGCTCGATTTGAGATACGCCTCGGCCTTGCGGGCGATATTGCGCGGGTCGCGCGAATAGTCCTCTTTGGTGATCGGATCGACGATATTGCAGATCAGGGACAGGGTCGGGGTTTGACAGAACGGATCGAGGACGGCGGTGGCCGCATCCGGGATGACGAGCATGTCCGAGGAGTCAATCGACTGCCAGCCACGAATCGAAGACCCGTCAAAGCCGAGCCCGTCCTCGAAGATCTCTTCTTCGTATTCGCTCAGCGGGATGGAAAAATGCTGCCAGGTGCCGATAAAGTCCATGAACTTGAGGTCCACGACCTCGGCGTTTTTCTCCTGCGCTAAGGCAATCGCGTCTTGGGGTGTCATACGTCTCCTGTCCTCCTGTACTCCAGTGCGTTCAGATTCGTCAGCTTACACGGCGTCTTTGCCACGTTCGCCGGTGCGGATGCGGATGACATCTTCAACCGAAGAGAGGAAAATTTTGCCGTCCCCGATCCGTCCGGTATTGGCCGCCTTTTCAATCGCCTCAACCACGCTGGCGGCCAGATCTTCTTCCACGATGATTTCGAGCTTGACCTTGGGCAGGAAGTCAACGACGTACTCGGCTCCTCGGTACAGTTCGGTGTGGCCTCTCTGACGCCCGAAGCCTTTGACTTCGCTGACCGTCAAGCCACGGACACCGAGGGAGTTCAAACTCTCTTTGACTTCGTCGAGTTTGAAGGGCTTGATGATCGCTTCAACCTTTTTCATAACGCCTTCCATAGAGTTGGCCTCCTCAAGCCCTCTCTAGTGTAAAACCGTCGGCTTGTAAAGCATCTGTAGAGAGCAGCAAAAAGAATACCAAACCCCTCGGCCTCTGAATAGGCGGTTTCTGGCCCACGGCCCTCTTTTTCAGGGCCACGGCTTGCCTATTTCGCGGGCAACGCTCTTTTTTTAGGCAGAAGAATCGGGCTCTTCAGGCGCGGTGTGTTTTCCGTCGGAGGCGAGTCGGAAGGGAGCCTCCTGGCCTTTCCACAGACGCCTGATATTGTCGCGGTGGCGGGCGACGACGAGCAGGGCCAGCAGCGAGACGGCGAACAGATAGGGCCGGGGATAGGCCAGAACGGCCAGCAGGGGCGGCACGGCGAGCGTCGCGGCCAGGGACGCCGCAGAGACGATCCGGCTGGCGGCAAAGACGCCGACGAACACGACCAAGGCCGACAGGGTGGCCAGCGGAGTCAGGCCCAGCAGCACGCCAAAGCCCGAGGCGATGCCCTTGCCGCCTGTAAAGCCCAGGAAAATCGAAAACATATGGCCGACCACCACCGCCACCGCGGTAGCGGCCTGAACGACCTCTCCAAAGCCGAGCAGCCGCACTGCCAGCACCGGGATCAGCCCCTTTGCCATGTCGCCGGCCAGGGTCAGCAGGCCGGCCGTTCTGCCGGCGGTACGGGCCAGGTTGGTGGCGCCGATATTGCCGCTGCCGGTCTGGCGGACCGCGATGCCCAGGCGGCGGCCGATGAGATCACCGGTCGGGATCGAGCCGCATACATAGGCGATGAGGGGAGCCAGCAGGCAGGCGACACAGGCGAAGTCTTGCATGGCCGATGCGGGAAGAAGACCGAGGGATGGAACAAACGTGGTCGGGGTGACTGGATTTGAACCAGCGACCCCACGGTCCCGAACCGTGTGCTCTACCAGGCTGAGCCACACCCCGACACGTCCCTCTCCTAATAGCGCCTGCCAGGGAAGAGGGTCAAGTAGGGGATAGTGAGAAGAAAAGGCAAAACTCAAATGGCAAAAGGCAAAGGTCAAATGTAGAGGGCGACCCAGCGGGCCGTCCTTGGGGGGGGCCAGAGGCAATCAGACCAGGGAGCAGGCGAACAGAGGGCCTGCTGCGGCGAATCCGTTTTGCGTCAACAGTCGTCGGTCGGCTCGGGCGGACTGCACGAGCAGCTGTTGACAGCCCCGTTGCCGAGCGCGGGCCTTGGCAAAGTCGAGCAGGGCCCGAGCGATATCTGCGGCAGCGGGACGAACGATGAGGTCAAGCAGAGCCTGCCAGCCGGGCGATCCCAGGGTTCGCACATAGCACACCAGCAGCATGCCCTGGACGGCGCCGGCCTGTTCGGCGACGTAGAAGTCGAGCCGCGGGTCACTCGCCAGGCGTCGCCAGTGGCGGGTCTCGGCGCGGCTGATCGACTCGGCCGCAGCCGGGGCGGCGAGGAGTCGCAGGGCCGGGATGTCGGTCCGTTTTGCGCGACGTATGCGGAGTCCCTCGTCTGATCGCTGGACCATGGCCCGCCGTACTTAACATAAAGCCCGCTGGTGCGGAAGGAACGCTACGGACCGCTATCGCCTCGGTTTGTCTTGTTTCCCCGGAAGGGGATTGCTGAGGGTGGGGTGGTGACCTTGTAGGGGGCGGGTTTGAAACCCGCCCCTGCCGGTTTCCAAACCGGGCACCGGCCGCAAACCTGCTGCCCGTCGCTCTTTACGTCTGGGGCAGGGCGGTTTAGGGTGCAGGCACTGCGACCCTGGGCGTCCTTGAAACGCCGTTGGGACCTATATTGAATCCTGTGTCTGCCGAGTCTCACCGTCTGACCATTGAGCGCCTGTCCTACGGTCCGGCCGGCATCGGCCGGCTTGACGGCAAGGTGGTCTTCGTGCCCGGCACGGCGCCCGGCGATCGGGTCGAAGTTGCGATTGAGGAGGATAAAAAGACCTATGCTGTGGCCCGGCTGACGGCCGTCCGGCAGCCCTCGGCCCAGCGCCGGCAGCCGCCGTGTCCGTATATTCCCCGCTGCGGCGGCTGTCCGTGGCAGCACATAGACTATGCCGAGCAGCTGCGGGCCAAACAGGCGCTGGTCGAGGAGCAGCTGCGGCGGATTGGCGGTCTATCCGACCCGCCGGTTCTGCCTATCATTCCCAGCCCCCGGGAATGGCACTATCGACACCGCATCCGGCTGCGGACCGCCCCGCCGGCCCGGCTGGGCTTTTATCAGGCGCGCTCGCACGATCTGATCGAGATCGAGTCGTGCCTCATCGCCGGGGAGACGAGTCCGCAGCAGCTGCGGACGGCGCGCCAGTGGTTGGCCGGGCTGCAAACGGTCGTGCGGCGGCTTGAGTTGCTGAGCGGCGAAGCCCGAACCGGACCGTCCCCAAGCGCACTGGTCGGCAATGCCGAGGGGCCGTTCCAGGCCGCTGACACCGAGACGTGTGAGCGTTTTGTGGACGACCACCCCGAGCTTGGCGGACTGGTGTTGTTTGGCCGTGGCTGGCGTCGTGAGTGGGGTGAGGTCGGGATCAGCCTGGACCTTGGGGTTGACAATCTCTGGCTGTCCGTCAGCAGCGGGGTTTTTACCCAGGTGAATCTGGCCGGCAACCGGACCCTGATTGAAACCGTGCTGCGGCTGGGCGACTTCAGCCCCCGTGACCGGGTGGTCGAGCTGTACTGCGGGGCCGGGAACCTGAGCCTGCCGCTCGCTTCTCGGGTGAGGTCGCTGATCGGCATAGACCGGGATCGGGTCGCGGTCGCCAATGCCCGCGCCAATGCGGCGCGGCTCGGGTTTGACACCCTGCGCTTTGTGCACGCCTCGGTGCGCCAGGGCATTGAGGCCTTGCTCGCCAGCGGACAACAGGCCGACGTTGTGGTGCTGGACCCATCGCGGGCTGGAGCCGCGGATATCATCGACAGGCTGCTGCAGTTCGGGGCGCGGAAGATCGTGTATGTGTCGTGCGATCCGACCACCCTGGCCCGCGATCTGCGGCGTCTCGGACAGCATGGCTATCGGCCTGTCAGCCTGCAACCGATTGATCTTTTTCCCCACACCTACCACGTCGAGACGGTCGCCCTCGCTGTATTGACTTGACGATATTCAGCCCCTATGCTTCCTGGCGCCAGTGACGAGTTCCGGTGTGGCAGAGGACGCAGCAGGCGTGTGAGTCGGAGGTGAGCCATGTCAACGACGACCCAGAAAAGCCCCAACCCAGAAAGCCCCAAACGACCCAAAGTTACCCTGATTCCCGGCAAGGGAGTCTCACTGACGATCAACTATCTGCTCGAAGACCGTGATGAGCTGGAGTGGCTCGTCGCCGTTGGCCGCAACAAAAAGGGCGAGATTTTCTTCTACGATACCGGCGGGGATATTATCGAGGACCTTGGCGCGCTGGAGTATCTGAAACAGCGTCTGAGCCGGGCTCACCTCAGCGAAGAGTGGGACTAGGGGCGAGAAACGGCCGGCGCAGAACCGGACACAGGTCCTTTCAGTCGTCCGGCGCCTCGGGTTGCCCGGCAATAACCTGCCCGGCCTCGATTGTGAGCGGCACCTTGGCCAGGAACTGACCGCACGGTGGACCGAAAATACACTCGCCGGTATCCGGCTCATAGGCCGCGCCATGGGTGGCGCACAGAATATAGCGGCCGTCCTCATTCAGAAACTGGTTGTCCACCCAGTCCATCGTCATCGGCACATGGCGGCAGCTGTTGACGTAGGCAAACAGTTCGCCCCCATAGTTGACGATGAAGCACTCGGTATCCCGTCCGTTCACGGTGCGGATGAATTTCTTTGTACAACCGGGTGTAATCTCGCCCAGCCGAGCCACAATCCGGCCGCTGGGGTAGGCTTGTTCGTCGTCGTTCTGATACGCCACGTGTGTCTCCCGTTCCGTCCTTGTACCACACGGCCGGGGAGAGCATAAGAAGGCCAGGTCAAAAGGCCAAGTCAAAAGGCAAATGTCAAAGGGCAAAGGGCAAATGTCAAAGGGCAAATGTCAAAAACTCTCGGTTTGCCTGTTGGTTGGCATGGCGTGGGGGCTGTGGCTGGTGGCGAGGGCCGTGGCCCAGGACGGCGCTCCGGTGCCGCCGCTGGAGGCCGGGCTGGTGCTGACCCTGCACCCGGTGTTCGTCCATTTTGCGGTGGCGCTGACGGTCTGGGGCTGTGTGCTGGACTGCGCGGGCAGTGTGTGGCGCCGGCCCGGCTGGCAGCGGCTCGGCCGCCCGAGTTTCTTTGCCGGGGTCGGAGCGCTGGGTCTGGCCGTGCTGAGCGGCTGGATCGAACAGCAGCTGCCCCAGCCCAACAGTGCCTTTGACGCTCAGATCCAAGACCTGCTCGTTTACCATGAGTATCTGGGCTACGGCCTGTTCGGATTTTTTCTCGTCCTGGCGGTGGTGCGGACCCAGATTGCGGGCCGTCTGCCGCTGTTTTTCGTGCTGCTGACCGGTCTCGGACTGGCCGGACTGGTCGTGCAGGGCCACTGGGGAGGGGAGCTGGTGTACCGCTATGGGACGGGAGTGCGGGCGGTCCACATCCTGAGCCAACCGGCGCCCACACACGACAACGCCCCGAAGCGTGTCTCCGGGGCGTCTGGTGTGGACGAATAGGGGAGCTTAGCCGGCGGTTTCTTCAGCCACAAAGCCGCAGGTCTGGTGGGTTCCGTCACAAAACGGTTTGTTGGAGGACTGGCCACAGCGGCACAGATACATGGGGTCTTCCTGGCCGGTGTACTCGGCCCGCTTCTGATCGGTGAGTTTTGCGCCGCCCCGCACCTCGTACGGACCGTTTTTCAGCGCACGAATCGTCACATCTGCCATACCTGTCCCTCCTTAGTGTATGAAAAAGTGCCATATCGGTCTGGCGCGGGGATTATGACATACCCCCTATCCAGCCGCAATCTCCGCCCGGCTGTGGGGCCTGCGACCTCACTCGGCCTCGTCTCGGTGGGGGTGTGGCTCGGCCGGCAGACCGAACGGCTCCAGCGACAGGCCGGTGCGGCCGGTCGTAATCAGCTCGCTGATCAGCTGCCCGGTAATCGGAGCCAGGAGAATACCGTTGCGGTGATGGCCGGTGGCCAGCACGACATTCTCCAGGCCGGGCGCCCGGCCCAATATCGGTCGCCGGGTCGGAGAGTAGGGGCGCAGGCCCGCCCAGCAGCGGCTGAGTGGGGCTTTGCCGATGCCCGGCACCACGCCGTCGGCCCACTCGGCCAGACGCCGCACCGCTTCGAGCGTCACGTCCTTGTCATAGCCGGTGAATTCAACCGTGGAGCCGAGAATGACCTCGCCGTTCTTGCGCGGCACCAGATAGCGGTCGTCGCTCGCAATGACGTGGCGGAGCTGGGTCGCACGAATGGCCAGCATCTGTCCCTTGGCCGGCCGGACCGGGATCCTCAGCTCAAACAGCTCACCGACCTGGGCCGACCACGAGCCTGCGGCAATCACCACGCTGTCGGCACTCACCCAGTCGTCACCGACCCGGACCTCCGAGACCCGCCCGTTCCTGATACGAGCCTCGGTGACCGTTGTGCCCGTGTGCAGACTGACCCCGCGCTGGCGTGCGGCCTCAGCCCAGGCCCGGGCCAGCTTGCCGTTGTGCAGGTGGTGGTCTGCGGCAAAATGGACGGCCGCCCGTAAGGTCGGCGTAAGGCTCGGCTCGTGGCGCCGGGCCGCCTCGGCCGACAGCCAGCTGACGGCGTGGCCCTGCTCGGCGCGGAGTTCGTACAGCCGCCGGTAGCGCTGCTCGTCCGCCTCGGTCAGCAGAATCTCGAAGATGCCGGGGGTTTGATACTCGATATCGATCCCGGTGCGTTCTTCCAGCTCACGCACCAGGGCCGGATACAGAGCCTGGCTGGCGCGTTTGAGTTGATACATCGGGCCGCGCTTGGAGCCGCCGCTGGTGGCGGCCAGCATCCCGGCGGCGGCGGCGGACGCTTCCTGGCCGGGTTGCCCCTTGTCCACCAGCCAGGTCCGGACCTTGTGTCCGGCCAGATGATAGGCCACCGCGATGCCGATGACTCCTCCGCCGATAACGACGACATCCGTTGTGGTTGCCATGGCCGATTATTGTAACGAGGGGGCGGAGAAAGAAAAGCTCAAGCCGGACTGCGGCTGAAGGCCGGCAGACGGCCGCCGAGCAAGGCGCCGAGGTCGGCGGCCGCAACCCGCAGGCCCAGATAAAAGGTCCCGAACAGACCGTATACGGCGCTGGCCTCATCAAAACGCATCTCATACACCAGCTGCTTGAAGACCTGCGGGTCGTCGGCAAACAGGTCCACCCCCCACTCCCAGTCGTCAAAGCCGACCGAGCCGGAAATGATCTGGTTGACCCGACCGGCGTAGCGTCGGCCGACCATGCCGTGTTCGCGCATCATTTTCTGGCGCTCGGCAATCGGTACGTGGTACCAGTTGCGGACCTCACCCCGTTTTTTATCCATCGGATAGAAGCACAGGTAGCGCCGGGCCGGTATGGCCGGCGCCAGACGCGCGGCCATGGCTTGGCGCTGGCGTTCGCGTTCGGCCGCCACCGCGTCGTCCCAGTCCGGCGTATAGGGCTCGAGCCCCCGCTCGTGCAGGGCCGTATACAGCCGGACCGACGCCTCGTACAAGCCCAGTTCGACCGTTGACAGATATGAACTGCTGGGCTCCAGAAACTCCAGCAGTTTCAGCTGGGCGAGTCGGAGTTCGACTGCGTTCAGTTCGTCAAAGCTGGGCCGGAAATGGACCAGCATCAGGTCGCCCTTGTGGCCGAGTTGGGAGAACACGGCGCTGGTGTCGGCCTGTTCCATGTCGGTCAATACGTGGGCGGCGTCTTCCACCATTGCCTGCCGTTCGACAGCCGCCACGGCGTTCCAGGCCGGCCAGCGAACACGGAACATCTGGTGCAGAATGGCAGACCCGTCAAGGGTGAGCGGAACGGGCGGGATAGGCTCGGCTGTCATACGCGCGTCCTTTCAGCATCGGTGTCTTTCATCTAACGGCTGCGGTCTACGCTGTCAAAGCGCTTGTGGTGGGGGTCACCCGCGCCTGTGTGATGGTCGGAGACGCGGGCAAAGCCTCAACATGCTGCGCTTTCTTCCGGTCGTCGGCCTGTGCTAGAGTCCGACGGTATTCCGTCTTGCGACAAAGGAGGGCACAAGCATGGCGAGACCGCTGGATGGTATTCGGGTGCTGGACTGGACGATTTTTCAGCAGGGACCGGTGGCGACCATGATGCTCGGCGACCTGGGGGCCGAGGTGATCAAAATCGAAGAGCGGGTCGGCGGCGACCCCGGACGGGGAGTGATGCAGATTGCCGGCAGCAAGACCGGTGGCACCAAACGCAACTACTACTTTGAGGCCAACAACCGCCAGAAAAAAAGCCTGACCCTGGACCTCAAAAAGCCCGAGGCGCGGGAGATCGTGTATCAACTGGTCGAGAAATCCGACGTGTTTGTCCAGAATTTTCGCAAGGGGGTGGCGGCCAAGCTCGGCGTCGATTACCAGACTCTGTCCCGTCACAACCCCAAGCTGATCTACGCCAGCGCGACCGGCTACGGCCCGAATGGACCGGATTCGGGCGAGCCGTCGTTTGACTACATGGGCTTGGCCCGCTCGGGGATCATGAACACGGTCGGTGAGCCGGACATGGACCCGATGAATATCACCGGCGGGATTGCCGACCAGATGGGCGCCATCATGCTCGCCCACGGTATCGTCGTGGCCCTGCTGGCGCGGGAGCGCCTGGGCGTCGGCCAGGAGGTGAACACCTCCCATCTGGGCAGCATGATGGCCCTCCAGGGTTTGAATCTGGCCTGTCGGCTGACCCTGGGCAAGGAGTTCAAGCGCTTTTATCGGACCGAGGCGGTCAACCCGCTGTGGAATCACTACAAGTGTCAGGATGACAAATGGATCTGCCTGGCCATGCCACAGGCCGACCGCTACTGGTCGGATTTCTGCACGGCACTGGGCATCGCCCACCTGGAGAACGATCCGCGCTTTGCAACCATGCGGGCTCGGGGCAAGAATGCCAAGGAGCTGATCGCCATTCTGGACGAGATCTGGGCCGGCAAACCGCGCGACGAGTGGATGACCATCCTGAAAAACGGCGGCGACTTCATCTATACCATCGTCAACAGCATCAACGATCTGCCCGACGATCAGCAGATGATCGACAACGACTATGTGGTCGATTACGATCATCCGTCCTGGGGACCGAGCAAGATCGTCGGCTCGCCGCTCATCCTGAGCGAAACTCCGGCCGATCCCAAGGCGCCGGCGCCCGAGTTTGGCGAGCACTCGGAGCAGATTCTGCTCGATCTGCTGGGCTATTCCTGGGAACAGATCGGTCAGCTCAGAGAGCAGGAAGTGATTTAGCGCCTAGCGGAGGAGGAGAACTTCTCCTCCCCCGCCAAAGTCTGTGAACCCGACGGCGAGCGGTTTGCAAAGGCGCGTCCGGCGAGCGGTACGCGCCCACGAATCGTTGAACGCGACAGGCGCCGCAGGAGCCGGCAGACACGCTCGAACGACACCCTGCGGCAGACGGTCTGCGGTCGGGGGGAGTGACTACGCCTTGGCGCTCGGTCGTGAGGAAACGTCCGCGTGCCAGCGCTTGGTGTTGGTATTGGCCTCGGGAATGCCCATCTTGGCAAAACTGGCAAAATCGACCACACACAGCGCGGTGATATCGGCAACCGTGTACCGCTCCCCGGCCACATAGCTGCTCTGGCTGAGGCGGTGTTCCAAGCGCTCATAAAAACGCTCGACGCCGGCCTTCCCCCGGGCGGCCAGTTCGGGAATGGCCTGGACATTCTCCAGACCCGGCAGCCCCCGATTCTTAAAGGGGTCAAACGAGTTGCGAAACATTTCGCCCGTAGGATTGAGACCGTCGAATTCCATATGGCGCTGCCACGACTCGATCTGGGCCTTCTC
>JAAXHF010000511.1 GCA_012271025.1 Deltaproteobacteria bacterium
GGGCCAGCCGCAGCGCCCCACAGGTGACATACAGGGCTGCGGCCAGCCAGCCCCAGACCTGCCACGACTCGAGCGCCCAGCAGTAGGCCAGCACACCGGGCGCCACCCCGAAGGCAACCAGATCGGCCAGCGAGTCATACTCGACGCCGAATTTACTCGAGGTCTTGGTCAGCCGGGCGATACGCCCGTCGAGACCGTCAAAGACCATGGCGACCAGCATCGCAATTGCGGCAAACACATACGCCTCACCCAGGGTAGCAATAATGGCGTAGAAACCGCAGAACAGCCCACCGGTGGTAAACAGGCTGGGCAGCAGGTAGACCCCTTTGCGCAGTGGCGGGCCCATTTTGCGTCGCGGCAGGGAACGCAGCTTTGTCTGGGAGGTGGCCTGTGTCATGCCGTTTCGCTCCTTCCGTCTTCGCCGCTGGTCGGAGGATAGACCGCCAGAATTGTCTCGCCGGCCTTCACCCGCTGTCCGACCTCAACTTTCAGTGCGACCTGGGGTGGACAGTACACATCGACCCGAGAGCCGAACATGATCATGCCGTAGCGCGCGCCCTGTTCGACCCGCTCGCCGCCTTTCAGCCGACACACGATCCGTCGGGCCAGGATACCGGCAATCTGGACCAGCGCAATCCTGCTCCCCTGTTCGTCCCGGATGGTCACGGCATTCTGCTCATTGACCTCGGCCGCCGCTTGGGCAAAGGCCGGACGAAATTTTCCGGGCTGATAGCGGACCGCCTCGATCCGGCCCGAGACCGCCAGGCGGTTCACATGCACGTCGAGCGGCGACATGAAAATACCCACGCGAATGGTCGGGGCGGGCAAAAAACGGGGGTCCTGACACGGCTGCTCAACCGTCACGACCCTGCCGTCGGCGGGCGCAACAATGAGGCGCTGTCCCTCGGGAGGCGTGCGGTTCGGGTCACGAAAGAAATAGGCGACGAACAGACACAGGAAGAAGACCCCCAGGCTGGGAATACGAAACTCAAGCAGACCGAGGATCAGCGAGGCCGAACCGAGACCGAAGATCCAGGGATATCCCTGTGGCGCAAAGTGCATACGCGGGACGCCGGGTCGGAGGCCCGGCGCCGCACCCCTAATTTTTCGCCTTATCCACCAGGCGGTTCTGCTGCATCCAGGGCATCATGCCCCGCAGATGGGCGCCGACCACCTCGGATTGATGGCCCTTGGCCGCCTCGCGCAGGGCGTTGAAGTTGGGCGAGCCGGAGCGGTGTTCGGCAATCCACTCATCGGCAAACTTGCCGGACTGGATATCGGCCAGGATCCCCTTCATGGCCGTGCGCGTCTCCTCGCCGATGACCCGCTTGCCGCGGGTCATGTCGCCGTATTCGGCAGTATTGCTGACCGAGTAGCGCATATTGGTGATGCCGCCCTCATAGACCAGATCGACGATCAGCTTCATCTCGTGGATGCACTCGAAGAAGGCCATCTCCGGAGCATAACCGGCTTCGACCAGGGTCTCGAAACCGGCCCGCATGAGTTCGGTGACGCCGCCGCACAGCACGGTCTGCTCGCCAAACAGATCGGTCTCGGTCTCTTCCTTGAACGATGTCTCCAGAATCGCCGCCCGGCCGCCACCAATGGCCGAGGCGTAGGCCAGAGCAATATCCTTGGTGCTGCCCGACGGATCCTGGGCGATGGCGATCAGACACGGCACGCCCTGGCCCTTTTCAAACTCACTGCGCAGCAGATGGCCCGGCCCCTTGGGTGCGACCATGAAGACGTTCACGTCGTCCGGCGGGACGATCTTTTTGAAATGGATGTTGAAGCCGTGGGCGCAGGCCAGGCAGGTCCCCGGCCGCAGCCCGGCTTTGATATCGGCCGCATACATCTCGCTGGCGACCTCGTCCGGAGTCAGGATCATGATGATGTCGGCCTCTTTGGCCGCCTGGGCGACCTCCTGGACCAGAAAACCGGCGTTTTCGGCCTTGGGCCACGAGCCGCTGCCCGACTTCAGCGCGATCCGCACGTCCATGCCGCTGTCACGCAGGTTGAGCGCGTGGGCGTGGCCCTGGCTGCCGTAGCCGACAATGGCGATCTTCTTGTCCTTGAGCAGGGACAGGTCGGCGTCTCTGTCGTAGTAAATGTTCATGCTGCCTTCTCCTTGTGGATTTTTCGCTTGTTGAGTTCCAGCGTCTCGCCCCCGTTGGCGGCCGACAGCACCTGCACACCGCGCTGGATGGCAACCCTGCCGGTGCGGACCACTTCCCGGACGCCGAGCGGTCTGAGCAGTTCTAGAATGGCCGTAATCTTGCCTTCGTCTCCGGTCACCTCAATGACGTAGGAACGCGGACCCGCGTCAACGACCTTGGCCCGGAAGATACTGACAATATTGAGCACCTCGCTGCGCGCCCGCTCATCCGGCGCCACCTTGATGAGCGCCATCTCACGCTCGACGTGCGGGCTGTCCTGAAAATCGACCACCTTGATGACGCAGATCAGCTTATGCAGCTGCTTGGTGATCTGCTCGACGACCTGATCGTCGCCGTCGGTGACCAGGGTAATCCTGGACACGGTGTCATCGGTCGTTTCGGCAACGCACAGACTGCTGATATTGAAATTTCGGCCGCTGAACAGACCGGCCACCCGGGCCAGGACGCCGGCTTCGTTTTCGACAAGTATGGAGATAGTGTGGCGCATACGGTTTTCGGCGTGGGGAAGGATGTGGGAGAAAGTGAGGGGGGACCGCTCCCGCTCCCCCCTCACACAGACTCACACGGCGGGAAAAATCGCGACGCGTTCAGGCTGCGGTCCGTTGTCGGTGACGGGCCAGAATCTGCATGATGCGGTCTTTTCCGGCCAGTTTCTGTTTTTGAATCCGCTTCTCCTCGAGCTCCTCCTGCTCGGTCAGGTGGGTCTGTTGGCGGAGCTGTTCAAGGCGGTGCTTGAGCTGTTGGTGTTCTTCGTAGCAGCGGCGCAGCTCGGGATCGGTATCGATCAACGAGCGGATCAGCTCTTCTTCTTTAACTTCCATACGGCCCCTCCTGAGGCTTGGGCAACGCCCCGACTGTAATACAGGCGGACTCGGCTTGTCAATGTCACACCCGGCTATTCGTCCTGGGCTTGCTTGGACTCCTGGACGATCTTGTCGGTCAGATGGTGGGGGACCTCTTCGTAGTGCGAAAACGCCATCTCAAAGGTTCCCCGGCCACTGGTCATCGACCGCAGATCGGGCGCGTAGGTCAGAATCTCAGCCATTGGCACGGCGGCCTGAATGACCTGATTGTGGCCTTTGGCATCAACATTGTTCAGCCGTCCCCGGCGGCGATTCAGGTCGCCCGTGATGTCGCCGGTATACTCCTCGGGGACGGTGATCTCCATCTGCATGATCGGCTCCAGAATGACCGGCTTGGCCTTTTCCAGGGCGTTCTGAATGCCGATGGAAGCGGCGATCTGGAAGGCCATATCGGACGAATCCACCTCGTGGTAGGACCCGTCGTACAGCGTTACTTTGACATCGACGATGGGATAGCTGGCCAGAAAGCCCTTGGCCAGGGCGCCGACCGCCCCTTTTTCCACTGACGGGATATACTGGCGCGGGATCGCCCCGCCCCGAATCTTATCGACAAATTCAAAACCGGTGCCGCGCGGCAGAGGTTCCAGCTTGATCCAGGTGTCCCCGAACTGCCCGCGTCCACCGGACTGCTTCTTGAGCCGCCCCTGGGCCTCGGCCGTGCCGTTGACCGTCTCGCGGTAGGGGACTTTCGGAGCCTTCAGCTCTACCTCGACTCCGTAGCGCCGCTTGAGCTTGTCGACGACGACTTCGATGTGGAGCTGGCCGGCGCCGGAAATCAGAATATCGTTCGACTGGGCATCACGGTCAACCTTGAGCGCCATGTCTTCCTCGGCCAGGCGGCTCAGAGAAGACAGGATTTTTTCCTCGTCGCCGCGGGCCTTGAGCCCCAGGGCAAAAGAAATAGCCGGGGAAAACTCCGTCATCGGCGACAGCACAATCGGCGCCTTCTCGTCACACAGCGTATCCCCGGTACGGGTCTCCTTGAGCTTGGCAATGGCCACCACCTGACCGGGCAGGGCCGAGGCCACGGGTTGTTGTTTTTTGCCGTCCAGACCGAACAGCTGGCCGAGCCGCTCTCTGGCATCACGGCTCGCATTATACGCCACCGAGTCGCTGGCCAGCGTCCCCGAACACACCCGCACCAGGGACAGACGACCGGTCGGTGAATCCAGGGTCTTGAACACCCGAGCCGAAAACGGTGCGGCCGGATCGGGCGCCCGCTCTTCATCGTCCTGGCTTTTGGGATGTTTGCCGGTCACCGCCGGCGTCTGGTCGGGCGAGGGCAGATAGGAGACCAGGGCATCGAGCAGGGGCTGGATGCCGGCGCACTGCCCACCCGACACGCACAGCACGGGGTACAGCTGGGAGGCAGCAACCGCCTTGGCCAGGCCCTGTTTGAGTTCGTCGGTGGTGATGTCCTCACCTTCGAGGTAGCGGTTGAGAAGATCGTCGTCGAGTTCGGCAATCGCCTCGACCAGCTGCTCACGCCGGGTATCGGCCTCGTCCTGTACCTCGGCGGGGATATCCTGCTCCTCAACCGCCCCATTATCCCCGCTGAACATCAACGCCTTCATCGCCAGCAGGTCCACCACGCCGCTGAAGTCGGCCTGAGAACCGATCGGGATCTGGACCGGCACGAACTGGCCTTCGAGGGTGTCGCGCAGCCCGCCGAGGGCGGTCTCCAGACTGCCCTCTTCGCGGTCCAGGCGCGACAGGCACACCAGCCGGGGCAGCTGCAACAGGTTGGCCCAGCCCCACACGCGTTCGCTCTCGACCTTGAGTTGGCCGGCCGGACCGGCCACAAACACCGCTCCGCTCATGGCCTCCATGGCGTAGCGCGTGTCAGACAAAAAGTTGGCCATGCCGGGTGGGTCAAGGAGGCAGATGGCGTGGCGCTGCCAGCCGAGGGAATGGGCGGCGGTGGACAGCGAGGCTTTGCGACGGATCTCCTCGGGCTCAAAATCAAACACCGAGTTGCCGTCATCGACCCGGCCCTGGCGGGTCGTGGTGCCAGAGGCGTACAACAGGGCTTCGGCCAGGGTTGTTTTCCCCGCTCCCCCCTCAGCCAAGAGACCAATAGTACGAATACGGCGGATGTCATCAGCCATCGGAGCCCTCCTCATGTGTCGCGGCCGGGGCGCGGTCGGCGGCGCCCCGTGTCAGTGGTTGCGTTCATATAAAATACGAAGCCCGGCCAGGGTCAGGAACTCGTCTATCGCTTCGATGGTGGACGATTCGTCGGCAATCAATTCGGCAAATCCTCCGGTGGCAATGACCCGGGCGCGGCTGGCGTTCTCGCGGCGAATCCGATCCACCATGCCGTCAACGAGCGCGGTATATCCATAACAAATACCCGACTGGATTGCATGCACGGTGTTGCGGCCGACCACCTTGGGCGGTTTGGTCAGCTCCACTCGGTACAGTTTGGCCGTCTTGGTATACAGGGCGTCGAGGGAAATCCCGACGCCGGGCACGATCGCACCGCCCAGGTACTCGCCGTTGGCCGTCACATAGTCAAACGTGGTCGCGGTGCCAAAATCAACCACGATTGTCGCCTCCTGATAGCGCTCATAGGCGGCCACGGCGTTCACAATCCGGTCCGCGCCCACCTCGCGCGGCACGTCGTACAGGATCGGCATGCCGGTTTTGGTGCCGGGACCGATAATCAGCGGAGAGCGCTGAAACAGGGCGTGACTCAGGTCTTCAACAACCCGAATCATCGGCGGCACCACGCACGACACGACGATACCCTCAATCGACGCGCACGCAATGTCGGAAGCGGCAAAGACGCTGCTCAGCAGCACGCCATACTCGTCCGAGGTGCGTCCGGCATCGGTCGTCAGACGCCAGTGATGGCTGAGCGTATCGTGCTGATAGATGCCGAGCACGGTGTGGGTATTGCCCACGTCAATCACGAGGATCATGTGTTCCACCCTGTTGATACCCGCCGATCACGCTGACCTCACCCGCCACCACCCGGCGCGGCGTCTCGGTTGTCTGCTCCCGCACCAGTAAGGCTCCGTCCGTATCCAGGCCCAAGACCGTCCCGCTGATCGCCTCGCCCTGGGCGGCGACCGCAATCTGGCGGCCGATCAGGTCGGCGGCGTAGTGCTCCCAGGCTGCGCGCAGAGCCGGAAAGCCTTCTTCTAACCAGAGAAGATAGGCT
>JAAXHF010000357.1 GCA_012271025.1 Deltaproteobacteria bacterium
TGTTTGGCGTACAGCATGCCGATATGGGCGGTCGAACTATCGAAGATTTTCCGTGGGCCGCGAATCACCAGGCCGCGTCGGTTGGCCTCGCGCCGACAGTCCATATAGCTGTACTTGACCCGTCGCCACTGGTGGGCGTTGCGGTTTTCGCGCAGGACTGTCCCGTCGGTGCCGACCTCGGCCGAACCCAGAAAGCTGGGGATGTGGAGGGTCAGCGGCAGCCAGTCGATTGCCACGTCAAAATCCCGGGCGAGCTGATAGGTTTCTTCCTGGGCCAGGTAGGCGTAGGGGCTTTTGTAATCAAAATAGTGGGTGATCTTTTCCAGGGCCACGGGTCTTCCTCCGTCCTGCGCTTAACCGGCGAACAGGGTGTAGCTCGCGCCGGTGAAATGGGTCAGCTCCTGCGGCAGCAGCAGACGCCGGTCAGGGGCAAACACCCGTCGAGCGATTTCCAGGTTGATGGGTGGGATTTGGTCCAGGGCTTCGATTTCGGCGAGCGTCAGATAAGCCGCCCGGTCAACCTCGTCGTTGTCGGGCTGCGGCTCGCCGCTGACCGGATGCAACAGCAGCACGATGTAGATGCTGTTGCCGATGTCCGGGTCGTAGCGGTTGCGCAGGCCCAGCACACCCTCGACCGCAGCCAGCCCCCCGGCCTCTTCCCGAACCTCTCGAATCACCGCCTGTTCGATGGTTTCGTCGGGTTCGACAAAGCCGCCGGGCACCTGCCAGTTGCCGCGCCCACGGCGCGAGGCGCGGCGCACCAGCAGCAGGCGGTTGTTCCACGCTACCGCGCCGCCGACGCCGAGGTTATAGCCGGTGTTATATCGCTCGGGGAGTGCCATATGCGTGAGGCCCCAGCTTGTCACTTGCAGGTCGGCTTTGCAAGCTGAGACGCAGCCAGGATTGACACTGGCGCGCGTCTCGGACCATAGTGAGCAGCGCTGAGAAACAGGAGAACAGGCATGCACGACAACGCGGTGTATCTGGAAACCCGGGGCGAAATCGCCAGCCTGGTGCTGAACCGCCCGGACAAGCTGAACGCGCTCAACTCCGAGGTCCTGGAACGGATCAAGGCTGCCACGGCCGAGGTGGCAGACAATCCCGAGATCAAGGTCATGATTGTGCGCGGAGCCACGGCCAAGGTGTTCTCGTCCGGGGCGGATATCAGCGAGTTCCCCAAGGTCCACGCCACGCCCGAGTCGCGTGAGCGGTTCAACGACCTGTTCCGCTCGACCCTGGACGGCATCACCGGGCTGGAGAAACCGGTCATTGCCATGATCGCCGGCTATTGCTTTGGCGGGGGCTGCGCCCTGGCCCTGGCCTGCGATGTGCGCTACGCCGACCACACCGCCCGGTTCTGCATCCCGCCGGCCAGGCTCGGCGTGGCCTACACCCTGCACGAAACCAAACGCCTGGTCGATCTGGTCGGCCCGTCAAAGGCCAAGGAAATGCTGATGGGGGCCAAGGTGCTGAACGCCGAAGAGGCCCTGACCTGGGGGCTGGCCACCCGGCTGTTCGACCCCGAGACCCTGGCCGACGAGACCTGGGCCTTTGCCCACGAGCTGTGTCGTCTGTCGCAGTTCACGATTCGGGCGGTCAAGACGACCGTCCGGGAAATCGTCGCCGGCGCCCAGGACGACACGCCGGCGAGCCGGGCGCTGCGCGCCCAGACGTTTGAGAACCCGGACTATTTCGAGGGCCGGGACGCCTTTCTGCAGAAACGCAAACCCCAGTTCCGGTATCGCTGAACCCCCGTGCTCTACAGCGCCTTGACCTGGGCGTAGTCGCCGACCGGGAGGCCGAACGCCTCGGCCTGGTGAATCAGGTCCAGGGCGTTGCGGACGTGGGCGTAGTCGATCATCATGCCGTCATAGGTTACGGCCGCCCGGCCGGCCTGCTCGGCCTCGGCCATGGCCTGTAAGATGCCCTTGTTCCACTCGATCTCTTCTGCCGACGGGGCAAACACCTCGTTGGCCAGCGGCACCGCCGACGGGTGGATCAGCAGGGCGCCGCGGAATCCGATCTCCCGGGCGCGCCTGAGCTGAGCCTTGACCAGCTCGGTATCGCCGACCTCCAGCGAGCCGACGCCGAGCGGGTACTCAAAGCCGGCCGCCCGACACGCCAGCAGAACGTGGGAGCCCATGTACAGGCTCTCCAGCCCCTCCCGGGTCCACTGAAAACCGACCGCCTTGGTGACATCGCCCGAGCGCTGACCGACGCCGCCAATCACGGCTCCCACGCGGGGACAGGCCGAGGCCAGCTCGTAGGCGTTCATGATCCCTTTGGCCGTCTCCGGGATGGCCATGATTTCGACCGTACCGAGGTCCAGGCCGGCCTTGCGCTCGAACAGCTCGATCCAGGCGTCGATTTTGCGGATCTCGTCGGCGTTTTCGAGCTTGGGAATGGCAATGCCATCGAGTCCGGCGGTGACAATGGCTTCCACGTCTTCGCCCGTCAGTCCGGTATCCAGCCCGTTGACCCGGACAAAGACGCCGACCGCGTTGTCCCGCAGGCGCTCAATGCCGGCCCGCACAATCGGACGCGCCTGGACCTTTTCGGCAATCGGTACGGCGTCTTCGAGATCAATGATCAGCGCGTCCGGCCCGTATTTGGGCGCCTTGTCAATCCAGTCCGGGCGGTTGCCGGGAACAAACAGAACCGAGCGGTACAGTTTCATGGGCGTTCTCCTCCATGGATGTGATGGCTGCCAGCATTGGCCGATTCTTCGTCCAGGTCAAGAATCCCGGCTCTCAGGCCGCGCGGTCGGGGGCGGCTCGGTCCGAAAATAGTCCACAATCGCCTGGCTGAACGCCGCAATCGTGTACTCCTGGGGCTGGATGCTGACGCGCAGCCCATAGCTGCGGGCCGTCTCGGCCGTAATCGGCCCGATGCAGCCGAGCGCCGTCGTGCCGAGCAGGGCCGGAATATCCTGGTCGGCATTCTGGTCAGCAGTCTGGTCGGCATCCCGGTCGGCAAACGCGGCCATGAAATTGCGGACCGTGCTGGAGCTGGTGAAGGTGATTAAATCAATCTGACCGGCTCGCAGCAGCTCGCGCAGCTGTGCGGTCCGGGTGGTGGGACGAACGGTCTGGTACACCCCGATTTCATCGACCTCGGCACCGGCGGCGCGCAGGGCTTTGGGCAGGATATCCCGCGCCTCGGTCGCCCGCGGCAGGAGAATCCGCTGGCCGGTGACATCACCCAGCACGGGCAGCAGGGCTTCGGCGCGGTATTCGGTTGGTACAGCCTCAACCCGCACATGGCGGGCTTCCAGGGTGCGGGCCGTCTCCGGGCCGATCGCCGCCAGGCGCACCCCGGCCAGACTCCGAATGTCGAGTCGGCGCTCGGCCAGGCGCTCAAAGACATAGCGCACGCCGTTGACGCTGGTAAAAATCGCCCAGTCATAGCTCGGCAGCGCGTCCAGGGCCGCGTCCAGTCGGTCGGAGGCGGCGACCGGCACGGTTTCAATCGTCGGCAACTGCACCACGGCCGCGCCGTGCTGTTCGAGCTGCTCGACAAAGCCGCCAGCCTGAAGACGCGGCCGGGTGACCACGATGCGCCGACCGAACAGCGGCTTGGTCTCAAACCAGCGCAGCTGCTGGCGTAGCTCGACCACTTGGCCGACAACCGCCACCGCCGGCGGCTCAAACCCCCGCTGCTCAACCAGATCGGCAATCGTCTCGACCGTGCCGACCAACACGTCTTGATCGGGCCGCGTGCCCCACCGAATCAGGGCCACCGGCGTGTGGCCGGAAAGCCCGTGGCGCATCAAACGCTGCATATTATTGCGCAGCTGACGGGTGCCCATGAGGAATACCAGGGTGCCGCCCACCCCGGCCAGGGTGGCCCAGTTGAGGTGCGGGGCGGTGTCCCAGACTTCTTTGTGACCGGTCACAATCGCGACCGCAGACGCGTGGTCACGGTGGGTGAGTGGAATCCCGGCATAGGCCGGGACCGCCAGGGCCGAGGTGACACCCGGCACAATCTCAAACGCAAGGCCGGCCTCGACCAGTTCCTGAGCCTCTTCGCCGCCCCGCCCGAATAGAAACGGGTCGCCGCCCTTGAGCCGGACGACGGTCTGGCCCTGGCGGGCGCGGTCCACAATCAGCCGGTTGATGTCGGCCTGGCTCATGCTCGCCCTGCCGCTGCGCTTGCCGGCGTAGATCAACTCGGCCTGGGGACGGGCGTGGGCCAGGATACGTTGATCGACCAGATAGTCGTACACCACGACATCGGCCTGTTCGAGGCAGCGCTTGGCCTTGAGGGTCAACAGCCCCGGGTCGCCGGGACCCGCGCCAACAAGATACACCGGCATACGGCTTACGCCTCTGTCGCTTCCAGGCCGGCCAGGATCTCCCGGCCGCCCCGGTCCAGCAGGAGGGCGGCCGTCTCGGTCCCGATCTGGCCGGCCGTTTCGGTCGGACCGCTACGCTCGTGGCGCAGCAGGCGTTTGCCGTCCGGGCTGGCAACCAGGGCGGCCAAGCGCAGGCTGCCGTTGGCGACCGTGGCCCTGGCCGCCAGAGGCGTGCGGCAGCTGCCGCCCATGCCGCTCAGAAAGGCGCGCTCGGCCTCGACCGCCCAGGCGGTTTCGGGGTGGTGCAGGGGGGCGAGCAGGGCTGCAACCTCGTCGCCAGCCCGGATTTCAATGCCCAGCGCACCCTGGCCGATGGCCGGCAGAAATTCCTCGGCGTCGAGCGGAACGCCGTTTTTCAGCCTGAGGCTCAGCCGTTTGAGCCCGGCCGCAGCCAGAATGGTGGCGTCTACCCGGCCTTCCAGCTGGCGGCGCAGACGGGTTTCCACATTGCCCCGCAGGACTTCGATCCGCAGGTCGGGGCGCAGGTGCAGGAGCAGGGCCTGTCGGCGCAGGCTGCTGGTGCCGACGCGGGTGCCCCCGGGCAGCTCGGCCAGCGACGAACCGCCAGCCGAGATGAGCACGTCGCGGGGATCTTCGCGTTCGGGGATGGTGCTCAGGCTGAGTCCGGGCGGCAGCTCGGCCGGCAGGTCTTTGACCGAGTGGACGGCCAGATCGACCCTGCCGGCCAGCAGCGCCTGTTCGATTTCTTTGACAAACAAGCCCTTGCCGCCAATCCGGGCCAGCGAGACGTGCTGGATTCTGTCTCCCGAGGTGGTTATCGGCACCAGTTCGACCCGCAAATCCGGCCAGTGGGCTTCGAGCCGCTGTTTGACCCAGCCGGCCTGCCAGACGGCCAGGGTACTGCCACGGGTGCCAATCCGAACGGTG
Organism: Deltaproteobacteria bacterium; assembly: GCA_012271025.1. The sequence goes on from JAAXHF010000357.1 coordinate 5,243, forward strand.
CGTTTCATGGGCTCAGTCCTGTTGGATCAGTCTTGAATCAGTCTTGGTCGTCATCCAAGCCGAACATCTGCCGCACTGCGGTCACACTGGTCGCACCGTCCTCGGCGTTCCCGTTCCGGGTGCGGTGTTTCAGATAGCCGATCGGCGGGTGGAGCAGTTTGTTCATCAAGGACGCACTCAGCCCCTCAATCGCGCGGCGCGTTTCGGGCGAGCAGTCTTTGAGCCCGGCCAGGGTTTTTTCGACCTCGCGCTGGCGCACGGCCTCGGCTTTCTGGCGCAGGGCAACAATGGTTGGACTGATGTCTCGACTGGCGTACCACTGCCAGAAGGCCTCGACTTCCTGGCTGACAATGGCCTCGGCTTTGCGCGCCTCAAGCGCTCGCTCGCCCTGATGGTCGGCCACGATCTGTTCGAGGTCGTCAATATCGTACACAAACACATTC
>JAAXHF010000378.1 GCA_012271025.1 Deltaproteobacteria bacterium
GCGGGTGACCTGATCGTTACGCGGCACCTTCTTCTCCCTCAGCTAACGCTACGCTATATGCAGGATATCCGTTCACGAATCTCGTCCTTTCTCTGTATGTCTCTCCTGAGCCCGAATCGCCCGCCTTGCCTTCCTCTTCTGTGGCTAGATTCAACACCTCTTCAACACCTCTTTGACGTAAGGATAATTTTCTCCGAAGGCTATAACTTTTCTGAGAACTCAACTTCTGTCTACCGCCCCAGCTTGCGTCTGACCAGCCACCACAGCGCCCACACGTCTTCGACCTTGCACACAAATCCCCCTGCGCTTCGCGCTTCCCCCTTTGGCAAAGGGGGATTGAGGGGGATTTTTCCGGTTCCAAGCGGTCGACAGCGCCCATCCTCCTTTCGTACCAACATTGTAGGCACTTCGACGAAACGGAGGCTGTCTGACGACGCCTTTCGCCACATACGCGACCCCTTGTTGACAAGTGTCGACAGACACATTACCCCTTGTCCGTGATACGAAGCTTCTCACATCGGGGGCTCAAGCGACTCTACGAACGTGGAGACCGCAGTCTGATCTGGCCCGATGCAAGACCGGGTGGAAGTGATGCCCGCCCAGCTTTAGGAGAATGAGCAATGAAGACAGCAATATTGGCAGTACTCGCGAGCGTGTTGATGAGCTTCGATGCGTTTGCAGAAGATGACGTAGCGGTACTCAAAGCGCGCATCGCAGAACTTGAGGCGCAGGTGGCCGCTTATGACGCGGAACGCAAGCAGACAGCACAACACCTGGCCACTTTCGATGAATTGGATTTGGTCGCGTTCAATAATCGTGATACGAAGCGGCTCGCCGAAATTCATGCGGCAGACGTCAAAGTCTATAATCCTGACGGGTCGCTTACGACGTCTTATGCAGGTCATCACGATAAAGACCTGGAATTCCTCTTCGACAAGTTCGATTGGCAAATCCCAGAACACATCATCGGGTTCGGTCACGACGAGTGGACTGCGGGTGTCAGCATCTCGACAGGCAAATGGGTTAAGCCCATCACCCTGCCTAATGGCCACGTGCTTGAGCCAACTGGCAAAGAGTTCACGATCCGTGTCGCCACGCTTGCCCGCTGGGAGAACGGCCGAATTGTTGAAGAGCATCTGTTCTGGGACAACGCGCATTTGAACAGACAAATCGGACTGGTCGAGTGATTCAGGAGGACGAGCCTGTGACAAAAGTCGGCCGGCGCTGGCTCGACCCGCGTCACCATACGGCGACTACCCGTCTGCACACAGCGCTGCGGGCCTTCGGCCAGGAACTCATTGTGGCGTCTCGGCCGGCGTAAAGACCGCGGCCGCTGCGGGACTTGCCGTTCCCGACTGTTCCGATAACTCAAATGCTCCTACCGCCCCAGCTTGCGCCGGACCAGCCGCCACAGCGCCCACACTTCTTCGACCTTGCACACCAATCCCAGGATGAGGTACAGCCCGCTCCCGGCCGCGACGATGGCGGCCAGCTGCGCGAGGTGCAGCGGCGTCATCAGTGAGCCCGGTACGCTGGCCAATGGCTGACTCAAGCCAAACATACACCCGCCCAGGGCTGCGGCCAGCAAGAAATGGGTGGCGAACTGACGGGCCAGCAGCGCCTCGTTCAGCGGTCCGCGACGACGGCGGAAAATAACGTACAGAATCAGCGTGTTCAGGCCCGAGGCCAGCGAGATCATCAGCGCAATGCCCCAGTGGCCCCAGACCTGCATCAGCAGCCAGCCGCCTAGCGCGTTGAGGCCGACCGAGACTAGACCGACCACGGCCGGGGTGCGGGTATCCTTGGTCGCGTTGAACAGCCGGACCATGACCTGACTGCTGCCGTAGGCCACGATCCCGACGCCGTAGGCCACGAGCGCCTGGCTGGTCAGCACGACATCCTCAGGCGTGAACTGGCCGCGCTGGTACAGCAGGCGTGTCAGCGGTGTGGCCAGGCCGACGACAAGAGCCGTGGCCGGCAGGCCGACCGCAAACAGCAGGGACAGACCGGCGGCGGCTTTGTCCTTGAACTCCCGCTCTGCTCCGTCGGCCTGATGGGCGGCAGACAGGTCGGTCAGCAGCACGGTATACACCGGAACGGCAAACAGACTCACCGGCAGCAGGAAGATACGGAAGGCGTAGGCCAGGGCCGAGATGCTGCCCTCGGCCAGGGTCGAGGCCAGGGCGCGGGCAACAAAGGCGTTGATCGGCACCACCGCAGTCGCAATAAACGCGCCCAGCACCAGCCCGCCCATCTCGCGCAGGGCCCGATGACGAAAGGCGAAGCTGGGTCGGTAGCGAATCCCGGCCCGGGCCAGGGCCGGGATCTGCACGACCAGTTGGACCAGGCTGCCGGCCACCACTCCGATGGCCAGGCTGCGAATGCCATAGGTCCCGGTCAGGCTCAGGGCACACGCGATCATCACCAGATTGAAAAATACCCCGGCGTACTCGGGCATGGCGTAATGATCCAGGCTGTTCAGCGTGCCCTTGATCACGGCCAGCAGGCAGTGTACGACCAGCATCGGCAGCATCAGGCGGAACAGAAAGACCGCCAGGTCGTGACCGTCCCCGGCCAGGCCGGGAGCGGCGACGGTCAGGATGGCCGGAGCGGCCACATAACACACCCCGGCCAGCGTCAGGGCGATACCGAAGGCGGCGTCCAGGGACAGGCTGAAGACCTTGTTCAGCTCGGCCGCCCGGTTTCGGTAACGGGTAATGACCGGCACGAAGAAATTGCTCAGCACCCCGCTGAAAAACAGGGTCTGGATCATCTCCGGCACGTTATAGGCAACCAGAAAGGCGTCGGTCAGCCGCGAGGCGCCGAACAGGGCGGCCTGGACAGCCTCACGCACGAAACCCAGCGGCCGGCTCAGCAGGGTGGCGATAACGATTGGCCGGCCCTTGCGGACCAGACCAGAACGGGTGGACGGGTGGACAGGTGAGGCAGGGGACGGCACGCCGGCACTGTAGCAAGGAAGCGCGGCGGATAAATCCCCCTCAATCCCCCTTTTTCAACCTCCGATGCATAGTGCGTTACCCAGCGGCCTAGAAGGCACCCACCCCGGCTTCGCCGGGGGGTGGATAGCTCCTACCGCACGGCTGACAAGAGCAGAGTCCGGGTCAGGCGTATCGCACGCCGAAGAAGGGAGATTTTTCCGGCGCGGGTGATTCAGTCAGAGCGAGCCTTCAAACCGAGGCAGCCCATCTCAGACCCAGGTCGACGGCGCGCTGTAGCAGCTCCGGCCGGCCTGACACCAGGCGGCGTGGACGGCGGTTCCGTCGGGCCCGCAGTTATCCAAGGCCCGTACACACCAGAAACGGGTCGTCTCGTCGTACTCGGTCGGCCCCAGCCGGAAGGCGCTCTGCATGCGCAGAAACCGGCACGGCGGACCGGGAGTCCGAATCGGGTTGGGCTGAAAGGGTGCGTGTTTGGTCATACGACCATTACCTCGTCCTGAGCCGGCAGCTGGCCGGCCGCCTTGAGAACGGTCCGCCGCACCAGCTCGGCCAACAGAGTCACTTTGTGTTCGTTGTGGGCCAGCGGCGTGGCTCCCCGGGTGGCAGCCTGCCCGGCCTGCCGCGCCAGCTCGGCATCAATCGCCCGGCCTTCCAGAATGTGTTCGGCAGCCTGAGCCCGAAACGGAACGGGCGCGACCGAACCGAGTACAATCCGGGCGTCCTTGACTACACCAGCTTCCCTGTGCAAAACCACCGCGACCTCGACCAGCGGCCAGTCAAACGACCACTTGTGCTTAAAGTTCAGGTACGCGCTGCCGTCCGCCTCAGGCGGTCGGGGAACCGTCGCTGCGGTCAGGAACTCGGTCGGTCGCAGCACGTTTTCCCGCTGCACGTCGCGTTCGGGAGCAACAAAAAACCGGGCCAGCGGAAGACTCCGTTGCGTCCCGGTCTGGTCTACTATCTCTACCCCGGCATCGTAGGCCAGCAGGGGCACGGCTGCGGCCGAGGGGTGGGTGCTGGTACACGTATAGTTGGCAAAAATGGCGTGGTCACGGTGCTCACCGACCTGGGCAAAACAGCTCGAGCCGCCTTTTTTGCGACACGGGTAGGCCTCCTGGCGAAAATACCAGCAGCGCGGTCGCTGACACAGGTTGCCACCCAGCGTGGCCATATTCCTGATCTGCGGCGTCGCTGCGCTGGCCGTGGCCTGACCGAGGGCCGGCCAGTGGTGCTGCACCTCGGTGTGCTGGGCGAGCTGGGCCAGGCTGGTCAGCGCGCCGAGCCGCAGCGCCCCGGTCTGCGGCTCGACCGCGATCCCGCTCCAGTCCGCCACCCGGCTGATGTCGATGACCACGGCCGGCGTCACAATGCGCTCCTTCATCAGATCCAGCACATCGACCCCTCCGGCCTTGATCACCGCCTGCGGATGGCGGGCCAGGGCGGCCAGCGCGGCGGCCGGGGTCTCGACCTGGATGTAGGCAAAACGGTCCATGCTCATTCCTGCTCAGGTCTGCCAGCGTCGGTCACGTGCGGCCAGGGCGGCCAGCAGCCGGGCCGGGGTAATCGGCAGTTCGGTGATCCAGGCGCCGGTGGCGTTGTAGATGGCATTGACGACAGCGGCAATGGTGGCCACCTTGGCCGGCTCGCCGAGGTTGCGGGCGTCGGTGCTGGTCTGACCCTGGTAGACGTTCAGCAGCACCGTGTCGATGTCCGGCATTTCGCGCGCCCCGGCCAGCTTGTAGAACAAAAAGTCGGGGTTGAGCATCCGGCCTTCCAACTCGTCCATGACCCGCTCCTCAAACAGGCCGAAGCTCAGGGCGTTGATGATACCGCCCTGCAGCTGACTCTCGGCCAGCAGCGGGTTGAACACCCGGCCGCAGTCCTGAACAGCGACGATCCTGTCAACCGTCAGCTGTCCCAGGCGCTCGTCAACCGTCACCTCGGCAAACTGCACGCCGGCCATCAGGTCGTAGCCCATGGACAGGCGCGAGAAGGCCACGGCCGGTCCGTCGTAATCGTCGGGCCGCTCGCCCAAGGCTGCGGTCTTGCCGCCGGGCAGCAGGGCGCAGGCCTGTGGCCAGTCCAGGCGCTCGCCCGACTCGGCCACAATCGTCCCCCCCGGCTCAAGACGCACGGTCTCGGGACCGACCCCGAGGTGCCGCGCCGCGCCGCGCAGCAGCGTGTGTTTGACCCGATAGGCGGCCTGGCGGGCGGCCGGGGTGACGGTCGAGGTGAGCTTGCTGCCGCCGGGAGCCGGAGAGTAGGGGTAGTCGGCGTCGGCCAGACGCACCTCGATGTGCTGGGCTTCCAGTCCCAGCTCTTCGGCAATCGCCTGGGCAATAACCGTTCGTGAGCCCCCGCCCGGCGCCGAGGTGCTGGTAAAGGCGACCACGCTGCCGTCCTTGTTGAGCTGGACCTCGACCTGGGCACCGGGGTTGTAGACGCTGTACCAGACGCTGTTGGCCACCCCGATGCCGCGCTTGAGCGGTCCCTGAGCCGCTCCGGGCATCGGGTCGCGGCGGGTGTTCCAGCCGATGCGCCGAGCCCCGATGCGCAGCTCCTCGGCCCGCCAGGGCGTGCGCTGACAGCTGTTGAGGAGCCGAAACTCGACCGGATCGTGACCCAGGCGCTCGCACAACATGTCGATCGCCACCTCCAGGGCAAACGCGCCCTGGGGATGACCCGGCGCCCGAAAGGCGCAGGCCGGGCCGGTGTTCATCAGCACGTCATAATCCGCAGCCGCCACATTGGCGCAGTCGTACACGCTGAAAAACGGCCCGGCCGCACCCGCGCCAAAGCCCGCGCCGGCCGAGCCGTGGTTGACCAGTTCGACTGCGGCCAGGGTGCCGTCCCGCATGCCGGCCACCCGGACCCGCATCCGGTTCTGGGGGCGGTTGCCGCCGACGAGGTGTTCGTCCTGGCGGGACAGGACGATCTTGACCGGTCGGCCGGTCTGTCTGGCCAGCTGGGCGGCCATGACCGAGTACGGCAGAGCCGAGGCTTTGGTGCCAAAATGCCCGCCGATGAAATCGTTGCGAACCCGCACCTGGGCGTGGGACAGCCCAAAATAGTCGGCCAGTTCGGCCCGGGCGCGGGTAACCGACTTGGCCCCGCAGTGGACGACGAGACGGTCGGCAGCCTCCCAATAGGCCACTGCGGCGTGGGTCTCCAGACAGCTGTGGGTCTGAACCGGGGTGCGAAACTCCTGCTCAACAACGGCGTCCGAGATCTGGACCGCGTGGGGCACGTCGCCGCGATTCTTGCCGAACAGCGAACCCTGGGCCGGGCCGACGACGTTGCCCTGCTGGGCCGGTCCCTGGGCGGCCCAGGCCAGGCCGACCGGCCGCACCCCGGCCCGAGCCTTGACCTGTTCGTCCGCAGCCGGCCCGCCCGGCATCACCAGCGGGGCGTCGGCCCGCATGGCCTGGTCCAGGCTGACCACAAACGGGCCGGGCTTGAACCGAATCCGCACCGCCCGCGCCGCGTCGCGCGCCTGGTCCTGGCTGTCTGCAGCCAGGGCGGCGATCTCGTGCCCCTGATAGCGCACCCGGTTACGCTCCAGCACGTAGACCGCCCGCACCCCGGGCATTTTTTCCGCAGCCGAGGTATCCACCGCCTCGACCTCGGCGGCGGCATACGGTGAGCGGATAATCACCCCGTACAGCAT
>JAAXHF010000464.1 GCA_012271025.1 Deltaproteobacteria bacterium
GACGGGCTCGACCGAGCCGCCGGTCGTGGCTGATCCGGAAGAGGCCGGTCTGCTGCCCGACGAGGAGGCGGCTCTGGTTGCGCCGCCGGTCGCGGAGCAGGGACAAGACGCGACGGGCTCGACCGAGCCGCCGGTCGTGGCTGATCCAGGAGAGGCGAGTGCGCCTTCAGGCGAGGCAGCGCCTGCGGCTGCGCCGCCAGTCCCTGAAGAGGAACAGGCGGCGAGCCTCTCGCCAACCCCCGAACCTGCCCTGCCCTCTACGCTGCCCGCCCTCGCCCCGTCTGCGCCCAGCCCGGAAGCCCCGCAGTTTCCGCAAGCGCCCTCTGGCTTCCATCAGCTCCACATACAGGCGAGAGAAAGAACGTGGATCCGTGTCGTGATCGATGAAGAACTCGTCCAAGACGTGGTGCTCGAACCGAACGAGCAGGTGCGGTGGGAGGCCAGGGATAATTTTACGCTGACGGTTGGCAATGCGGGCGGGGTTGAGGTGACGTTTGATGATGATCGGCTCCCCCCGCTGGGACGGTCTGGAGAAGTGATCCGTCAGCTCCATCTTCCGGCGTCCGAGGACGAGTAGCCACGAAGCCTCAGGCAGAGGCGCGTCCCGCCGGTTTTTTCAGAAACTCCGAAAATTCGTAGACGCCACGAGCCTGGCGACCTTGCCAGCAGGTCTCGGCCATGCCGAACGTCACGGCCAGGGCACGACCCTGGGTCACATGCCGAACGACCGGAATCGCCGTTGTGGTTTTTCCTTGGCAGTTCAGGCTGAGGGAGAAGTCCGGCAGGTCTGGATTGAGGGACAGCTCAAACGTGACCGGACGGCCATGCTCGTGGACATAGTCCAGCTCCCAGTCGCTGGGGTGGAGCGGGTAGGGTCTGCCGCGGGCATAGATCACCCCGGCCGAGCGCGGCCCTTCCGGCAGCTCGGTCCGGGCCAGAAAGATGCCCAGGTCGGGGCCAAACGGCAGCGAGACGAGTTGACGGGGCAGCAGACGGCCGGCTTCCTCGGCCCGCAACATGTCCATGAAACCCCAGGCGTCAATAGCCGCGTTGCGGTCGCGCAGGCGAAGCTCGCCGTGCAGGCGGGCGAGGTAGATCGGCACCGGTGGCGGGCTTGATGGCTGGGGAATGCTCAGCTGCAGCCGCATCTCGACCGGTTCAATCCAGGAGGCGGCCAGTCCGTCCTCCAAACGGATAAACGCCTGTGGGTGGGAAAAGCGCATGGCCGTGCCGCGGTACGAGATCGACAGGCCGTCGGCATGGCGCTGCCAGACATAGCCACCGATACGGACTTGGTTGGAGTGTGGGCTGGCGGCATCCTCGCCGGTAAACAGCAGCATCTCGGTGCCACCCAACGATAACAGCAGCCGACCCGAGTGGGTGGATGCCTGGGCGTCAAATTCAATCCCGCCGGTGAGACCCAGGCCACTGACCAGATCGTGGAAATGGAGGCTCATACGGCTCGGTTGCGCGTCGTGGTGAACGGGCAGAAACGCGCCGTCACGGCCGGCTGAGACGTCTGACCCAGCCAGGTCCAGGTGAGAAAAGTCGCGACCGCCCTGCGGCAAGGGCTTAGGCGCTTGGCCCAAGGTCCGACAGAAGATGTCGATGAAACGGTCCCGCTCAGGACCGGGCCAGCGCAAGCCTACGCCCAGCTCAAGCTGGACGGCGTGGATCTTTTCCTGGCTCGACAGCTCCGCCAGAGTCCGGATCGGGAGCCATTCGTCCTGGGCAAAACGAGGGCTGAAGACCTGCATGAAGTTGTTTTTTGCTGCGGCCGGATAGCGGCGACCGAGCGCCACGTCGAGCCCGCCGGCCGCTCCGGCGGTCTGAAACGGCAGCAGCTCCTCAGACACAAAAGCGCTGCCAACAGTTGGCGCGCCCTTGCCCGCGGGCACGAGGCGTCTCCCGTGCTGTTTAAGGCCGACCCCCAGGTCGCACACCGGCTGGACCACGTTCCAGCCGTGGACAAAAAATACCTTGGCCGTGCCGTACGCGGCCACCAGGTGAGAGACCAGCTCGAGCAGGGCGGCGGGAAACCAGGGCGCATCGGTGCGCACCTGACTGACCCGATTGAGATCAATTTCGTTCCGGTCGAGCGATTGGTTAATGAGCGCGTAGCCACCCGTCCGGGCGGCCAGCTGCCGGGTCAGCCCGGCCGTGTGCAGATCGTTGACCTTGACACTGTCCTGAACGGGCGCGTCACTCGGCCGGCGTCCGCCGTGTGGAGCCACCAGCACGATGGGCGCCTCGCCCTCGATATACTCCATCCAGTCCGGCAGGCTGGCCACAAAAGGAAAAGACATGAGCCCCAGTATACCCGATTCAGATACAACCGAAAGGCTCTGGTCGGCCGGAGGCGAGGGCGGGGAGGCGTCTCAGTCCGTGCCTTCAGCATCGACCAGCTTTTGCAGCTCTGCAACGCTGTAGCTGCCGGGCGCTTGACCGGTCGCCGCCATGTGATTGGCGATGCGCTGTAAGACGCGATTATAGGGGGTGGGGACGCCGTGCTGCTGGCCCAGGAGCACAATCTCGCCGTTCAGAAAATCGGCCTCGATCGTGGGCAGGCCGCGTTTGAGGCTCTGCCACGACGAGCCCCCGCTGCGCGGTTCTCCCTCAATCTCGACCAGTTTGAGCTGGCTACGAACGCGGGTCTGCAATTCCTCCTCGGGGGCAAAGGCAATGCCGGCCGCCTCATAGCACGCCCGGGTCTCGGCCTGGGCTGCCCGTCCGAAGTCTGTGGACCGGGCGTCAAGCCCGCACGCGGCCTGCAGGGCGTTGCGGATATTGGACAGCAGCTTAGTGTACTTCCAGCGCATGATATCGGGCTCGGCCTGGGCGCTGAACCCGCTGTGGCTGAGATCGGCGGTGACTTGGGTGATGAGTCCGTCAACGCCGGCAGGGTAGCGGCCGGCGTCAAGAATGCCACCGATCGGGACCGCATGGTTGAGCACCACGCCGGGCTCCAGATAAGTACCGGGCATCCAGACCACCATGCCGTACACGTGCCGAAACCGCCGGGCGGCCATGCGCTCGTTGTCGACGCCGTTTTGGGCACACACGACGGGCAGCCTGTCGTCGGCGGCCTGATACAGATCGCACAGGGCCTGCTCGGTATCCTGAGACTTCATGCACAAGAGAACGACATCCTGAGCGTCAAAGCGAATCTGCGACGGCTGGCCGACGGCCGGGATGTTGAGGGTCAGGCTGTGGTGGGGGGTCTTGAGGGTCAGACCCCGGTTCTGGATGGCGGTCAAATGCTCGCCACGACAGATGAGGATGACCTGATGCCTGTGGTGAAAGAGCTGGGCGCCAATCCCGCCGCCGATCCCTCCCGCTCCGTAGATGATGTATCGCATGGCCGTTCTCCCGACCGCCTGTTGTACCCCGGGACACGGGCCAGACGCAAACGGCTTGCGGGAACAGACGCTTTGTTGTACCAGGCCAGTACACGCTCGGTGTACCGCACAGGAGGACAGCATGCCACTCAATTCGGACAGTGTTGGAAGTTCAGGCGAGCCGGTCGTACACGAGGTCGACGCCCGCTGGGTGATGGCCTACGCCACGGGCATCGGCGACAGCCTGCCATGCTATCTCGATACCCTGCGCCCCGAGGGGGTGATAGCCCATCCCCTATTCCCGGTGTGCGTGGAATGGCCGGTGATTGTGGCCATGCGCAAACATCCGGTCAATGCCGCGCTGAGCCAGGAGGAGTATGTGCGGGCGGTCCACGCCACCCATGAGCTGGTCATCTACCGTCCGGTCCGGGCCGGAGACAGGCTCACCACCCGAGCCTCGGTTGTCGGGCTTGAGCAGCGCCGACCCGGTGCCTATCAAACGCTGCGCCTGGACACGACCGACGCACAGGGCGAGTTGGTGAGTTCGACCTGGCAGGGAGCGATCTATCGCGGGGTTGAGGTCAGCGGTCCGGACCGTCAGGCGCAAGACCTGCCCGCGCCCATCCCGCTCCCCGACACCGAGGCTGGGGTGCGGGCCGAAGTGCCGGTTCCGATCACGCCTGGAGCCGCCCATGTGTATACCGAGTGCGCGCGTATCTGGAATCCGGTCCACACCGATGCCGCAGTTGCTGCGGCCGCAGGTCTGCCGGCGATCATCCTGCACGGCACGGCGACCCTGGCGATAGGAGTCTCGCGCGTGCTGGAATTGGAAGCCGACAACAGGCCCGAGCGGGTCAAGCGCGTAGCGTGTCGGTTTGGGGCGATGGTGCTGATGCCCTCACGGGTCACCGTCCGTATTCTGGCGCGCCACTCCACCCCACACGGCGACGCGGTGCACTTCGAGGTGCGGACCGAGGACGGCGGCCCGGCCGTGCGGGACGGGCTGCTGGTGTTGCAAGCCTGAGACGTTCGAACGAAGAAGGAGAATGCCATGCGACGCGGACTGATTTTTCCCGGTGGCGGTATGGCCCAGCGCGACATGATCCAGATCGCTCAGGAAGCCGAGGCTGCGGGTCTCGATGCGCTGTATGTCACCGAGGCGTGGCGGAGCGCTTTTGTGCCCCTGACCGCGCTGGCGCTGTCAACCGAGCGGGTGCGTCTCGGCACCTATGTGCTCAACGCCTATGGCCGCAGCCCGTTCATTACGGGCATGAGTGCGGTCGATGTTGACGAGCTGTCCGGCGGCCGGCTGGTGCTCGGGGTTGGCAGTGGCAACCGTTTCATCAACGCCGACTGGCAGGGCGTCCCGCACGAACGCCCGTACCGGAAGATGACCGAGTATGTGGAACTGCTGCGCCAGATTTTCCACACCAGGGCCGGCGAGCGGGTTGTATACGAGGGCGAAATCCATCGTATGAACTGGGTGCCGGCGGTCACGCCGCTGCGGGCGGATGTCCCTATCTATCTGTCGGCGGTTTTTCCCCGCATGGTCAAGGTCGCCGGTCGGGTGGCGGACGGCCTGGCCTTGGGCGCCATCCTGTCGGCCGAGTACGCCCGGGACGTGATCCAGCCGGCCGCGCGGGCCGCTGCCGAAGAGGCTGGGCGCGACCCGCGCCGACTGGGCTTTCTGATGGGAGCTATGGTCGCGGTTGACGATGACCGCGAGCGGGCGCGGCGGGCTGCCCGCGAGGCGATTTGTCGTCTGTTTGCGCCCCTGCCGCACCCCTACTACGAGTACATGCTGCGCGAACACGGATTCTCGGCCGCAGCCGATGCGGCCTGTCAGTACGTGCCTGCGGGTCAGCTGGAGCGGGCGGTTGAGGCCATCCCGGACGAGGCGGTTGATCGTTTGACCATGGCCGGGACGGCCGACGAGGTGCGCAAGCGGCTGGCCGACTACGAGGGCATCGTCGATGAGGTCATCTGTGTCAACGTGTTCTACTCGGCCAGCGATCAATCGTCCATGCTGGACGCCTACCGCCGTCTCATCCATCTCTAGGGGCGTATGAGGTCCATCCTGCTCGGTACCGCGTAGGGGCGGGTTTGAAACCCGACCCTACCGTTGAGGCGTTGCTCGGCCCCGCCGGCCTCAGCTGGCGTCCTTCTTGTCGATCGAATCAAACACCTCCTGGGCAATCCGCAGCCCGTTCACCCCGACCGGCCAGCCGCCGTAGTGGGCCAGATGAATCATGATCTCCTGGATTTTCTCACGGCTGAGGCCGACGTTGAGCGCCCCTCGAATATGCACCTTGAGTTCCGGGCTGCGACCCAGGACGGTCAGGGCGGCGACCGTAATCATTGAGCGCTCGTGGGTTTCCAGACCCGGCCGGCCCCAGATATCGCCAAACAGATTCTCGACCGTGATGTTCAAAAAATCGTTCTGCATCATGCCCGGCCGGGGTTCCGCGCCGAACAGCTCTTTCATTTTGGCGGCGCCTTTTTGGTAGCGTTCAGATTCTGCCATAGTCTCTCCTCCTTAGGTGGAATATCGGGTGGAATAGCGCGCCCTTGCGGGCCATCAGTCGGTTGTCTAGTATCAGACGATCTATCGCCGAGTCAAAGCAAAGGACGCGCATGGTTGCCGAGAAGTCCGTCGGTCCCCTGCACGGGATTCGTGTTGTTGAGTGCGGCCATATGGTCGGGGCGGCGTATGCCACAAAATTGATGGCCGACCTTGGTGCCGAGGTGGTGAAAGTGGAGGATCCCGGCGGCGACGGCGCCCGACGCCGGGGTCCGTACCCCGACAATATCCCCCACCCGGAAAAGAGCGGGCTGTTCCTGTACCTGAATACCAATAAGCTCGGCGTGACGCTGGACTTGCGGCAGGCCAGGGGACGGGAGCTGTTCCGCGGCTTGGTGCAAGAGGCCGATTTGCTGGTCCACAATTATTTGCCGCCCGACATGGCGGCGCGTGGCCTGGACTACGCAGCCTTCCACGAGCTGAATCCCGGTCTGGTGATGACCTCGATTTCGCCGTTCGGCCAGACCGGCCCCAACCGCGACTACCGCGCCCACGATCTGACCATGTGGAGTGCGGGCGGCATTGTCTATCTGAGCGGCGCCTCCGGGCGGGAAGATCTGCCGCCGCTGAAGGCATTCGGCCAGCAGGCCGGGCTACAGGCCGGGGTGAACGCGGCGGTCGGCTCCCTCAGCGCGCTGTTCAGACGCGTTAGCAGCGGGCAGGGGCAGCACGTCGACGTGTCCGTACAGGAGTGCCTGGTAGCGATCATGGAGAACAACTATATCTCCTGGCCGTATGACGGCAGTGTGGCCTCGCGCCTCGGCTTTCGGCTGATTCCGCAGGACGTGCTGCCGTGCCGCGACGGGTATATCTACGTCCTGGCTATTGAAGATCACCAGTGGAATGGGGCTATGGAGCTGATGGGCAACCCTGAGTGGGCGTCGATGGATCTGTTTCAGGATTTTCCCTCGCGGTCGGCCAACTGGGACGCGCTGAAGCCCCTGCTTGAGGACTATCTGCAGGATAAATCGGTTCAGGAAACCTACCATGCCGCCCAGGCCAGGCGGGTGCCGTTTGCTCCGGTCTCGACCATGGGCGATCTGCTGGACTCCTCGCACCTGAACGCGCGCGGCTTTTTTGCCAGCATCGGGCATCCCCAAGCCGGGACACTCCGTTACCCCGGCGCCCCGTATCAGTTCTCGGCCTCGCCGTGGCTGCTGAGCCGCCCGGCCCCCTGCCTGGGACAGCACAACGCCGAGGTATTTGGCGGTCGTCTGGGCCTTGGGCAGGCGGAGTTGGAGCGGCTGAAAGAAGACAAGGTCATCTGAATGATGAATGCAGAAGGCAGAACGCTGAACGGCAGCCTGTGAGCCGTGTCTTTCATTCATCATTCAGCGTTCATCATTCAGCGTTCATCATTCAGCGTTTAATAAAGAGAGTATCGTCATGGACAACCAGCTTCCCCTGTCAGGTATTCGTGTGGCCGACTTCACCTGGGTCTGGGCCGGCCCGTTTGCGACCCTGCAGCTGGCCCATCTGGGCGCGGAGGTGATTCGCATCGAGACCGAGAACCGGGTGTGTGTGACCCGTCGCATTCCGCCCTTTGCCGACGGCGAGCCGGGACCCGACCGCAGCGGGTATTACAACCAGTACAATCAGGGCAAGGCCTCGGTGTGTCTGAACCTGAAGAAGCCCGAGGGCATCGCCATCGCCAAAAAACTGGTCGCGGCCAGCGATGTTGTGGCCGAGAACTTTGCCGGTGGGGTGATGAACAAGATGGGTCTGGGCTACGAGGTCCTCAAGCAGATCAAATCCGATATCATCATGATCTCCATGTCGGGCTATGGGGCGACCGGGCCGGAGAGTGCCTATGTGTCCTACGGCCCAGCTCAGGTGCCGATGAGCGGCTTGTCGTCGGTGACGGGTTTTCCCGGCTTCCCGCCCATGCACGTGGGCTTCTCATATGGAGATCCCAACGGCGGTCTGCACGGCGCGTTCGCCGTCCTGGCCGCGCTCATGCACCGGGCTCGGACGGGCGAGGGCCAGTATATTGACCTCTCCCAGTGGGAGACCTCGGTGACCCTGTTGGGCGAGGGACTGATGGCCCAGCAGATGCACGGCGAGCCGCCGCCCCGGGTCGGTAATCGGGACGCCCATATGGCGCCCCACGGGCTGTTCCGGTGCCAGGGCCAAGACCGCTGGGTGAGCGTTGTTGTGGCCAGCGAGGACGAATGGCAACGCCTGTGCCAGGCTATGGACCAGCCCGAGCTGGCGACCGATGCGCGCTTTGCCAGCCTGGCCGACCGTAAAAAGAATGAGGACGAGCTTGAAGCGCTGATCGGCACCTGGACTCAAGCCCGGACGGATACCGAGGTCACCCACACCCTGCAAGCCGCAGGCGTGGCGGCTTTTCCGGCTCTCACCAATAGAGATTTGGCCCAGGATCAACACCTCCAAGAGCGCGGCTTTTTTGTCGAGCATCCGCACCCCGAGGTTGGCCCACGCCGCCACGCCGGTGTGCCCTGGGTGTTCTCTGATACGCCCTGCCAGGTTCGCCAACCAGCCCCGTGTCTGGGCCACGACACCGACACGGTGCTCCAGGATCTTTTGGGCTACTCGGCCGACGAGGTCGCAGCCTTGCGTGCCGACGAGGTGCTGACCTAGCCGGGGCGGTGCCCTCCGATTGGACACTGACGCATGGGATGCCACCGACCGACGCTGCCACGGCCCGTCAAGACCCCGCTCTGCCTACTGTTTGGTCTGGTTGTGGTGCTGGGCCTTGTCCCCTCTCTCGCCGCTCAGACGACGACCCGGGGAACGGTGCTGATCGAGTTCACCGGCATGGTGCAGGGCTGGCCCGGGAATGACGTGCTGACCCTGGAGGTCAAAAAACAACACATTTTTTTCGCCCTCCACGATGTGCACAGTTCGGGGCAGCGGTTTCTGCGTGAGCGCTTTCTTTCCGATCTGCGCCTCCGCACCCCGAGCATGTATGTCCGGGGGCCGGACTATCTGCTGGAAGAACTGCTGGCCGAAAAACCTGACGCCCGGCCGCTGAAACTGCGCGGCATGTACTATAGCGATTCGCGCGCCTTTGTGATGAACCGACTGTTCCGGTTACGCGACACCAGACCAGACCGCTAGCCGCCCGCCGCAGCCGTGAATCCCGCATCTCGCCCGGGGCCTTTGCCTCTCGTATTTCTCCGATTTCCCACGCTGGAAGGATGAGTTTTTGCCATGAGTGAATCGACCGCCCCCGCCGTCAAGTCCATGGACGCCATCGTCGCCCTGTGCAGACGCCGCGGCTTCATTTTTCAGTCGTCCGAGCTGTACGGCGGCATCAACGGATTCTGGGACTACGGCCCGCTCGGCGCCGAGCTGAAGCGCAACCTCAAGGAAGCCTGGTGGCAGGACGTGGTCCGTTGCCCGGCCGCCGGCCCGGACGGCAGGCCAATCGAGATTGTTCCGGTTGATGCGACCATCATCATGAATCCCAAGGTCTGGGAAGCCTCGGGGCACCTGGGCGGTTTTTCCGATCTGATGAGCACCTGTCGGCACTGCAAAAAACTCCTGCGCTATGACCATATCTGGGAGATGATTCACGAAAGCGCGTGGTACACCTCACTCTCGAAGTTACTGAATGCAGGACGAGTGACTGCTGCTGAGTTACAGCGCTGGGCCAAAAAATCGGGCAAGCTGGTACCGGGTTTGGCTCTAGTGCGCCAGCCCGAGGAAACCATATTGAGTTTGACAGAAGGATATAATCCAGAAGAGTCAGGGATTAAGATCAGCAATCTCCCTCTTGAGCTTGACCGTCTCGTCGAACACCTGACCACCACGGAGAAGCGAAGAAGCGAGCTGCCGCCGTGCCCGTTTTGTGGCGGAGAAATCACCGAGCCGAAACCGTTCAACCTGATGTTCAAAACCACCACCGGCGCGGTCGAAGACCCGTCTGCGGTCGCCTACCTGCGGCCGGAGACCGCCCAGGGCATCTTCACCCAGTTCTGGAATGTGCTCGACAGCAACCGGGTCAAGGTGCCGTTTGGCATCGCCCAGATAGGCAAGGCGTTTCGCAACGAGGTCACGCCGCGCAACTTCACCTTCCGTTCCCGCGAGTTTGAACAGATGGAGCTGGAGTTCTTCATTCATCCTGACCAGGCTCAGGAGTGGTACCAGTACTGGCGCGACACGCGGTTTCGCTGGTGGCAGTCAATCGGTCTGGCCGGCGAGAACCTGACCTTGCGCGAGCACGACTCGGATGAACTCGCCCACTATGCCAGAGAAGGGGCCGGGACGAGCGATGTCGAATACCGTTTCCCGTTTACCGCCCCCGGCTATGGTGAGCTGGAGGGCGTTGCCCACCGCGCCGACTACGATCTGCGCCAACATGCCGAGCACTGCGGGCAGGGCGATAAGCTGCGTTACTTCGATGCGGACCGTAACGAGCGCTATTTCCCGCACGTCATCGAGCCCAGCGCCGGGGCCGACCGGGGAACCCTGGCCGCGCTGTGTGAAGCCTACACCCCCGATGAGCAGCGGCCCAGCAAGGTCTACATGAGGTTCCACCCACGGCTGGCCCCGCTCAAGGCGGCCGTCTTTCCGCTGGTCAACAAAGCCGGCATGCCCGAGCTTGCCGAAAAGCTGTACCACGAGCTGCGGCCCAGGTACGCCGTCCAGTTCGATGCCAAGCAGAGCATCGGCAAGCGCTACGCGCGCATGGACGAGGCCGGCACCCCATACTGCTTCACCATCGACGGTGAGACGCTGACCGATCAGACCGTGACCGTGCGCCACCGCGATTCGTTGCAACAGGAGCGCATTGGCCTCGACCAAGTCGCGCCCTTCCTGGCCGACAAGATTGGGCAGTGAGGTAGGCGGAAACAATGACAAACAAAGAATTGGCAAGCATACAAAAAGTCGATCTGCGAGAGGTGTGGCCGGACGAAGCGCAGGATTTTACGCCGTGGCTGGCGGAGCATCTGTCGGAGCTTGGTGATGCCTTGGGGATGGAACTGGAACTGCAAGCTCGCGAAGCCCCTGTCGGCAGTTATTCGCTGGACATTCTGGCGCGCGACCTGGGGAGCGACAGCCCGGTTGTCATCGAAAATCAACTCGAGCCAACCGACCATCCTCACCTCGGCCAGTTGCTCACCTACGCGGCTGGGTTTGACGCCAATGTCATAGTCTGGATTGCGAAAGAGTTCAGGGACGAACACAGAGAAGCTCTGGATTTGCTCAACCATCGCACGGGTGAGGACACGCAGTTTTTTGGCGTAGAGGTTGAACTGTGGAAGATCGACAATTCTCGTCCCGCCGTTAATTTCAAGCTTGTCGCTACCCCCAACGAATGGCAAAAGCAGACCGTCAGCAATGCGCGAGCAGCGGACAATGTGTCGGAACAGAGAGAGCGATATCAGACATTTTTTCAGAAGCTCATGGATACTCTGAGAGAAGAGCACAACTTTACGAAAGCACGCAAAGCGCAGCCTCAAAACTGGCAGACCTTCTCGGCAGGACATGCACAACGTGTTCAGTACGGTGCAAATTTCGCTCTCGGTAAAAGAGCGAGAGTTGAGGTGTACATTGATAACGGTGACAAAGATTGGAACAAAAATCTGTTCGACAAACTGCTGGAGGACAAAGAATCCATAGAATCGGACCTCCAAGAACCCTCGGCTCTTGAGTGGGAGCGGTTGGACAATCGCAGAGCTTCCCGCATAGCGGCTGTGCGCCAGGGCTCCATTGATGACGATGAGGGGGAGCTGGAAGAAACACGAAACTGGATGGCTGAAAAACTCCTGGACTTCAAGCGGGTGTTCGGTCCGAGGCTGGACGAATTGGCGCGATAACAGAAGCAAGCCGGAGGTGCTGTATTCCGGTAGTGGTCTCGTAGGGGCGGGTTTCAAACCCGCCCCTACCCGTTTACGCCGGATGGAGGAAAGGCGGCTACTGCCACGCGGGCTGCCCGCCCTGGGCCAGGACGTAACTGTTCCCCTTGGGACAATCGGAACCGTCGGGTTGGAGATCGGTGCCGGTGACGGTGACAAGCCCGCTGGTGTCGATGGACAGATTCACGCCGTCACTGGCAGAAATTCCCAGCAGGCTCAGATCCGTGGTGTACTCGCTATTGGCCGCATAGTAGGCTTCGAGGGCGAGCATGGCGTTGCTCACATCCGACTCGACCCGCGAGCAATACGCGCTGCGACGATAGCTGGCGAACTGCGGGACGGCGAAGGCGGCCAGGATGCCGATGATGGTGATGACGACGAGCAGTTCGATCAGGGTAAAGCCTGTGTTGTCCTTGTGAAACGTCTGAAACATACGACCCTCCTGCGCCTCTGAATCTCTCGAATCGGATACCACATCCCATATAGAAAGCAAGCCGTCTGTATTCTTAGCCTGCTTTCCATTCGACATCGGTCTTTTCTCCCGGATGGCTTCCTTTTCCCCGTCCTTTTTGCCAGAATGCCGCTTGCCCGCGCGGGAGTGACTCCATGCCGCACATTATTGGGACTGCCGGCCATATTGATCACGGCAAAACGGCGCTGATTAAGGCCCTGACCGGCCACGACACGGACCGCCTCCAGGAGGAACAGGAACGCGGCATTTCTATCGAATTGGGATTTGCCTATCTGGATCTGTCCGATGGCGAGCGGGCCGGGATTGTCGACGTGCCCGGCCATGAGCGTTTTATCCGCAATATGCTGGCCGGGGCGCATGGTATTGATCTGGTTCTCTTCACCGTGGCTGCGGATGACGGCGTCATGCCCCAGAGTGAAGAGCACCTGGACTTTTTGCATCTGTTGGGCCTCACAAATGGAATCTTCGTGATTACCAAGGCCGATCTCGTTGATGCCGAGCGCCTGGCCGATGTGCGTGAAGAAATCGAAATTCTGACTCTTGACTCTACCCTGGAAGGCGCCCCGATTGTGGCGGTTTCTGCGGTCACTGGTGATGGCATTGCCGAACTCCGCAGCGCCATCGCCGCTCGGCTGGCGGACTACGAGCGGCCGTCCCTGCCGGGCTATTTCCGTTTGCCCGTCGACCGGGCGTTTGTCATGAAGGGACACGGGGTGGTGGTGACGGGTACGGCCACGGCCGGCAGTGTCCAGAGCGGGGCAACTGTCAGACTCCTGCCCGGTGGAGAAGAAACCCGAGTGCGCTCCATGCAGGTTCACGGCCAAACGGTCCCCCAGGCCAGCTGGGGCCAGCGCGTAGCACTCAATCTGGTCGGTTTGGAAAAAAGCGCGATCACCCGCGGTCATGTCGTGTGTCATCCCAAGCTCAGTCGCACGACGCAACGGTTTGACGCCTGGGTTGAGATTCGACCCGGGGTCAAGCGCGAGGTCATCACTCATGAGCGCATCCGGGTGCACGTCGGGACGGCCGAGGTGCTGGGAAAAATCATTCTGCTGAACGGCCAGGATAGCCTTGCGCCCCGCTCGACCGCCTTTGCCCAGATCGTTGTCGAGGAGCCGGTCGTTGCCCTGCGTGGCGACCGCTTCATCGTGCGTAATCACACCGCCCAGGCTACGCTGGGGGGTGGCGAGGTGGTCAACCCCTTTGCCACCCGTCACCGTCGCCTCAAGGCCCGGTCGGCAGGGCAGGGCGGTATCCAAGACCGGCTGGCCCTGCTGCGGACGCCCGACCTGCTCCAGGCCTGTCGCGCCTATATTGAAATACAGCCCGAGTTTGCCGTCTCGCTCGACGACATTTATCAGGGCGTGAACGCGCAGGAAAAAGAAGTCGCGCCGCTCTTAGTCCAAGATGCAGAGATTCTGCCCCTGCCGGACGCCGATCATCCCGAGGCGTACGCGACGCTCGGCAAGTGGCAGCGGCTGACCGCCACGGTGGATCGTGTGCTGGCTGACTTTCATGCCCGCACACCCCTGGCCCAGGGCATGGAGCTGGAGTCGCTGCGCAGTCAGCTTGCCTTTACGCCGAAAATTTTTCGGGCGGTGACGGACAAATTAGTCGCCGAGCGCTTTGTGGTGCGCGAGCAGAGCACGCTCCGCCTGCCATCGCACCGCGTGGAGCTGAGCGAGGCAGAACAAGCGCTGAGCGCCCACCTGGAGCGGCTGGTGGCCGAGGGTGGTTTTACGCCCCCGGAGGTCAAAGACCTGGAGACTACGCTGGCCGTCCCGCGCAAGCAGTTTCTTGACCTGCTGGGCATTTTGGAGTCCCAACACAGGCTGGTGAAGGTCACCACCGACCTCTACTTGAGTCAAAAGCGTGCAGACCAGGCCCGTTCTGTCCTGGTCGAACACCTCACCGAGCACGGGGAAATATCGGCCGCAACATTTCGGGATGCCTTGGGCATCAGTCGGAAGACGGCCATCCCCTTACTGGAGTACTTCGACCGGACCGGGCTGACGCTACGGGTTGGCGATATTCGGAAACTGCGCAAAGCCGAGACAATCCCGGCAAGACCCTCAGTATGAAGGACAGTATGGGTAGCACACCTCAGCGGACCGAGGATCAGCGTTCGAGAATCCGCCTGACCGAAAAAGTGAAAGCTGCGGGTTGAGCGGGGAAATTGGGTCCGGCGGACCTGGCACACGTTCTGAGCGAGCTGCCCCGCGAACAGCACCCCGATCTGCTGGTTGGCGTGGAAACCTCCGATGACGCTGGCGTGTTTCGCCTGAGCGATGACTTGGCCGTCATTAATACGGTCGATTTTTTTACCCCGGTGGTGGACGACCCGTACACCTACGGGCTCATTTCGGCCGCCAACTCGCTCAGCGATGTCTACGCCATGGGCGGTGAGCCGAAAACGGCGCTGAATATCGTCTGTTTTCCCCAGGATGGGGTCGATAAGAGCGTGCTGGCCGAGATTCTCCACGGCGGAGCGGCAAAAGTGCGGGAGGCTGGAGCGGCGCTGGTCGGCGGACATTCGGTTGCCGATGAGGAGATTAAATACGGTTTGGCCGTGACCGGAGTAGTCCATCCCCAGCGCGTCGTGCGCAATGTCGGCGCCCGGGTGGGCGATGTGCTCATCCTGACCAAACCGCTGGGCACGGGCATTATCACCACTGCGCTGAAACGCGGCCGTCTCCAGGATCGGCAAAATACGGAACACGATACGGAATACACGGCGGCGGTCGATTCGATGGCGAGCCTGAACCGCACCGCCAGCCACGTCATGGCGCGCTACACGGTCCACGCGTGCACCGATGTAACCGGATTCAGTCTGATGGGCCACGGCTATGAGATGGCCCACGGCAGCGGAGTCAGCCTCCGGCTTCGAGCTGCCCGATTTCCGGTCTTGCCGGGCGCACTGCGTCTGGCCTCAGAGGGCTATCTGACCGGTGGCTGCAAACGCAACCGCAGCTATCTGGCCGATAAAGTCCATGTGTCGCCAGGGCTTACCGCCGAGCTTGCCGAGCTTGCCTTTGATCCACAAACCTCGGGCGGTCTGCTCATGGCTATACCCGAGTCTGAGGCCAGTGCTTGTGTGCAGGCGCTTGAGAATGCCGGGATATCGGCCGCAGCCGTGGTCGGGGAGGTTGTTCCACACACCGAGCATTGGGTGGAAGTTGTTGAAGACTGAACCTGCTTGAAGACGATACCGAAGGGTTATCGGAGAGAGAGATTCTCTTGCTTGAGAGCAGTTGGCGGGAGCGCGACCCACATCGCGCTCCGTCTGTTCGCCGTCCACGAGCTGAAATGAACCAGCAGCGTTAGAAGTACCAACCGTGTAGCGGCGAAAGCACCAACTGCTCTATCCACCACCACATCCACCACCACATCCACGTACCCTTATAGCGGACATCGTCACACATTTCAAGCTTTGCATGAGATTTTTTTCATTCTTCAGGATAAACATGAATAATTCAGGGTAAGTATGAATAAATCCTTCCCTTTAACTGCCATGCTTGACTCCTTGTTCGGCATCGTTTAAGGCTCGTCCAGATGGGCATGGGAGCGAGTTTCCTCGGTGCACTACGAACTCTTCATCAGTTTTCGCTATCTGCGCGCCAAGCGGCGTGAGATTTTCATTTCCCTGATTACCACAATATCTACTCTTGGCGTCCTGATCGGAGTGATGGTGCTGAATGTCACCCTGGCCATCATGACCGGATTTGAAGAAGATTTGCGGAGTCGGATTCTGGGCTTTAATCCGCATATCCTGCTGTCCAGCCTGAATGGCCCCTTGGACGCCTATGAGCAGGTGGCGGAACAGGTCCGACAGGTACCGGGGATCGTTGCGGCCGCGCCCTTTCTGTACGGCCAGGTGATGGTCAGCTCGCCACGGGGCGTGTCCGGGGTGGTGGTGCGCGGGGTCGAACCGGCCCTGGCCAGTGCGGTGGTCAATATCGCCGATCACATCAAAGAGGGGAGTCTCGCCCGGCTCGGCCAAAAACAGCTTGTACCCCTTGGGAATGGTACGGGCCAGCGCAGCGTTGAGCTGGCAGGGATTGTGATCGGCGAGGAGTTGGCCGACCAGCTCGGTCTGCTGATCGGTGATCCCATCACCCTGATCTCTCCCCTTGGCGGGACGCCGGGACCGCTCGGCATGGCGCCTCGTCTCAAACGTTTCGTGGTGGTCGGCCTGTTTGATTCCGGCATGGTCGAGTATGACAGTGGCTTGCTCTACATGGCTCTCCAGGATGCCCAGCAGTTCTTCAAGCTTGACCGACAGGTGTCTGGGCTCGAAATTCGGCTCCAGGAAGTCTACAACGCGCAGCCGATTGCCCGGCAGATCGAGGAACTGCTCGGCTTTCCCTACAAAGCCCGCGACTGGACCGAAATCAACCGCAACCTGTTTACGGCCCTGAGCCTCGAAAAGTTCGTGTATTCGATCGTGATTTTGCTCATCGTCCTGGTGGCCGCGTTCAACATCGTTGCGACCCTGATCATGGTTGTCATGGAAAAACGCAAGGACATTGCGCTGCTGAAATCCATGGGCGCTTCGGATGCGGCAATCGGCCGGATTTTTATCTACAAAGGGCTGGTTATTGGGCTGGTCGGCACGTTCCTGGGGACGCTGAGCGGTTTCGTCCTGTGCTGGTTGCTCCAGCGCTACGAGTTCATCGAACTGCCACCCGACGTGTGGTACGTTTCGACCGTGCCGATCAAGATGTCGGTCCACAATTTCCTGATCGTTGGCCTGGCCTCTGTCGCGATCTGCCTGGGCGCCACGATCTATCCCGCCCGTCAGGCGGCCCGTTTGGCGCCGGTTGAAGTCATCCGCTACGAATGAAGGGCGACCGGCCTGGGCACCGGACGGAGAGGAGAGGTGGCGTGGCGCAGATTTTGATTCGAGCCGAGCGGCTCAGCAAACGCTACGGCGAGGAAGGGCAGGCGATCCAGGTCTTCTCGGAGTTGGACCTCGACATCCGGCGGGCTGAGCGTATTGCCATCATTGGTGAGTCCGGGGTTGGCAAAACGACCTTGCTGCATATCCTGGGGACGCTTGATCGGCCCAGCGCAGGCAAGGTGTGGCTGGCTGGCCACGACGTGTTTGCCCTGCCGAGCGAGGAGTTGGCCGGGCTGCGCAACCGGGAAATCGGGTTCATTTTCCAGTTCCACCACTTGTTGCCCGATTTCAACGCTGTTGAGAACGTCATGCTGCCCGGACTGATCGCCCGGCTGTCACGCGCCGAGGCCAAGCGGCGGGCGGTTGAGATTCTGGAGCAGGTCGGGCTCACAGATCGACTGACCCATCGCCCTGGAGAACTGTCCGGGGGCGAACAGCAACGGGTTGCCGTGGCGCGGGCGCTGGTGCTGCGTCCGCGTGTGGTGCTGGCTGACGAGCCGACGGGTAATCTTGACCCTGGGACAGGGGAGGGCGTGCTGCAGTTGCTGCTCAAGCTCAATCAGGCCATGAACATTACCATGGTGGTTGTGACCCATAACGACAAAGTGGCCACCAGCATGGATCGGACGCTGCGGCTCGAGGCGGGTCGGCTGCATGAGATCCAGGCTCGGGCGGAGACAGACGCGGTCCCGGCCGGCTCTCGGCTGGGCTGAATGGCTTTACAATCTGAGGGGATTTTGTTAGGGGGGGCCGATGGGGAAAGGTGCGCTAATGCGGGGAATATCTCGAACAACCGGCACCCGATGGCTGATCTTGGTCCTCGGCTTGGTTCTGTCCGGTCTACCCGGTCAGGTACGGGGACAGACTCCGGTGCCGACCCAGGCGTCCGACCCGGCTGAGGCTTCGGCACTGACCAACCCTCCTCAAGCGACGCTGCTGAGCGAAGTGGTGATCGGCGGCAACGAGCAGGTCGATCCTGAGGCTATTCGCATCCGTCTCTCATCCCGGGCTGGCCAGCCGCTCGATCATGAGACGGTTGATGCCGATATTCGATCCATCTACGAGATGGGTTTCTTCAAGAATGTCGAGGCGCGGCTGACCGAGGACGACGGCCGCAGCGTGCTGACCTACTGGGTGCGCGAACGTCCGCTGATCCGGCAGGTCCGGGTTGAGGGGAATGAGAAAGTCACCCAGGAAGAGATTCTGACCGAGCTGAAAATTCATCCCCGCACCATTCTGAATCCGGTCAGAATCCGCCGCGGGATTCTTGACGCCAAGGCTCTGTACGAGAAAAAAGGCCACCTGGATACGGATATCTCATACCGGACCGAATCGACGCTCAACGGCGAAACGATTGTCTCTTTTACGATCTCCGAAAACACCCAAACGAGCGTGGTTGATGTGGTGTTTGAGGGTAATCAGGCCTTTTCCGACAAGATCCTGGCCGGCTTCATGCAGACCAAGAAGAAGAACTGGCTGTCCCGTTTTCTGCCGTTCGGGGTGCTGAGCAATGAAGCCCTCAAGACCGATGTCGAACGCCTGACGGCCTGGTACTACGATAATGGCTATATCAACGTCCGTATTGATGAGCCGCAGGTGACCCGTGGCGAAGACGGCCTGGTGGTGACCATCCGTCTTGAGGAGGGACCCAAGTATAAGGTCGGTGAGGTGCGGGTCGTGGGCGATGTGGTGGGCGGTGAGGCTGCGGCAAAACGGGTCTTGACCCTGCGCTCAAAGCGGACCTTCAAGGCCAGCGTACTGCGGGACGATGTCTTTAACCTGACCGGGTATTTCAGTGACCAGGGCTACGCTTTTGTCAATATCGAGCCGGAAACCGATGTCCAGCCCGACGAGAAGCTGGTGAACGTCTCATACCGGGTGAATAAAGGCCCCGAGGTCTACATCGACCAGATCGCTATTGCCGGCAACCGTAAAACGCGGGACAAGGTCATTCGGCGCGAGCTGTCGATCGTTGAGCAAAGTCTGTTCGCCGCCTCGTCACTCCAGTTCAGC
Organism: Deltaproteobacteria bacterium; assembly: GCA_012271025.1. The sequence goes on from JAAXHF010000464.1 coordinate 19,133, forward strand.
CGAGACCAGGTAAAACGCCTGGGGCTGTTTGAAGACGTGAATCTGACCACCCAGCGGGGTAAGCGCAAAGATCTCCTGAACGTGCTGGTTGATGTCAAGGAAGCCCAGACTGGCTCGTTCAGTATTGGCGCCGGTTTCAACTCGTCAACCAGCGTGGTCGGCAATGCCCGGATCCAGGAAAACAACCTCATGGGGCGGGGCCAGCGTCTGATTGTCGGGGGCAGCATTGGCACCCGCTATCGGAATACGCAGGTCAATTTCATGGACCCGTACTTCATGGATACCTACCTGCGGCTCGGGCTGGAGCTGTTTGACTGGCGGTTCATCTTTGAGGACTTTGACCGCTCGGGAACCGGCGGTGGCTTTCGGCTGTTCTATCCGCTGACCGCCCTGGGCTATCGTTCGCTGTGGGGCTACTCCTTGACCGATGTCGAGGTCGGTTTCCAGTACCAGTGGGAACGCTCGCGGATCAGCAATTTCGATCCGATTACGCCGGACGCGGTTCGCGCCGAACGGGGGGCGAACACGGCCTCCCTGATCTCGCCGGTGCTCATGCGAAATACCCTGAACCACGCATTCGAGCCCACGGCCGGCTCGCTGCAACAGGTCTCCTTCACCTTTGCCGGCCCCGGTGGGAACGCCGATTACACCAAGCTTGAGCTTGAGGCGCGCTACTTTCTGCCCATCTGGCGCGGCCGTCGCTTTGGCGAGGTGACCCTGATGACCGGTGGCGTCTTTGGCTATGGCATGGGTGATGTCGACTTTACTGAAAACCGTCATATTGCGACCCACCGCAAGCGCATCCTCAAGGATGATGTGCCCCTGTTTGATCGCTACTTCCCGGGTGGCATCAACTCGATCCGGGGCTTTGGCGAGCGCAGCCTCGGTCCTCGTGAAGAAACGGTGGTCGTGGTCACTGACGGTGGCTCGCCGGATGGGCGAAAAGCGCGCACCTACCGTCGTCCCATCGGGGGCAGCCACCAGCTGATTATTAACAATGAAATCATCGTTCCGATCGTCCCGGCTCTCAACCTCAAGGGAGTGCTGTTTAACGACATCGGCAATGCGTTTACCAATGTCCAAGGCATCGATCTTGGAGATCTCCGCTATTCCGTGGGAGCGGGAGTCCGCTGGAAATCGCCATTTGGTCCGATCCGCATTGAGTTGGGCAGACCGCTGAATGCCAAGAATGATGAGCGCACCAGCAGCATTCACTTTTCCTTTGGTGGTTTTGGCGGGATCGGCCAGACCGGTGGCGCCAACCGTTTCGATTCGCTGTTCTAGGCCTGTTGCTGCGAGCGGACGGTGGAGAACAGCTATGCGTCGTATTGCTAGTGGAGTCCTGCTCAGCGTCCTCGGCCTGGTGTGGCTGTCTGTTCCGGTCGCCGCCCAGGGGGTGAAGATTGGCTATGTCGATCTCCAGTTGGCGCTCACCGAGTCGAGCGCCGGCAAGAAAGCCCAGCAGGCGTTCAGCGCCGAAATGAACCGCATGGAGACCCAGCTCGAGGAACGCAAGAAAAAGGTCGAGACGCTCAAGGACGACCTGGAGAAGAAGGCCCAGTTACTGAGATCCGAGGAGCGGACCGAGCTGGCACGTCAGTATCGGGTCGAAATCCGTGAATTTCAGCGTCTGCACGAGGACTCCAAAAAGGAACTCGAAATACGAGACCGCGAGCTGACCGGCCGCATTCTGGTTGAGTTGCGACACATCATCCACGACATGGGCCAGCAGGGGGACTTCACGCTGATCCTGGAAGGCAACAACACGGTCGTCTTGTATGGTGCCCAAACCATCGATCTGACCCAAGCGGTGATTGCCGCCTACAACAAGAGAGGAACGAAGATTGCGCAGCTGATACGCTAGCGTGCGTCTCGGACTCCGCTGCCTGCCGGTATGGATACCCTCGCGGCCCTGCTGCCCCACCGCTACCCTTTCCTGCTCGTTGACCGAGTCGTGGAGATCGTCGCTGCCGAACGGATTGTGGCGCTCAAAAACGTGACCATCAACGAACCTTTCTTCCCCGGCCATTTTCCCGGCTATCCGGTCATGCCCGGCGTCCTGCTGTGTGAGGCTGTTGTCCAGGCCGGAGGCATTCTCGTCTATTCGTCCGCGCCGGAAGGGGGTCGCCGTCCCCAGTATGCGCTGCTGACGGCGCTGGATAAGGTCCGCTTTCGGCGCCAAGTCACTCCGGGTGATCAGCTCCGCCTGGAGGCCGAGACCGTCCACCGGCGAAAAAAATTCTGGAAGATGCGTGGCACCGCCTCGGTGGCCGACGCGCTGGCGGCTGAACTGGAATTTACGCTTGCCGAGGCGGACCCGCCCGACAGCCGTACGCCAGACACGCGGACGGATGGGGAGCGATCATGACGGCAGCCACCCACATCCATCCCTCGGCAGTCGTCGCACCGGGCGCCGAACTCGACAGCGGAGTCCAGGTCGGGCCGTATACGGTCATTGGGCCGCATGTTCGGATCGGACGAGAAACCCAGGTCGGTCCCCACGCCGTCATTGAGGGGCGGACCACAATCGGGCGGCACAACCAGATTTTTCAGTTTGCCAGCGTTGGTGCGGTTCCCCAGGACAAAAAGTACGCCGGCGAAGACAGCCAGTTGATGATTGGCGACCACAATACCGTTCGGGAGTTTGCCACCCTCCAGCCCGGCACCACGGGAGGCGGCATGATCACCCGGGTCGGTGACCATAATCTGTTCATGGTCTACTCGCACGTCGCCCACGATTGCGCGCTGGGCAGCCATATTGTCATGGCCAATAGCGCCAACCTGGGCGGCCATGTCACGATCGAAGACTTTGCGGTGATCGGCGCGCTGGCCGGTATCCATCAATTCGCCCGGATCGGTGAATCCGCGATCATCGGTGCGGGAGCCATGGTCTCTCTCGATGTCCCGCCGTACTGTATGGCCCAGGGCGACCGGGCCTACCTGTTCGGCCTGAATCTGATCGGGCTCAAACGGCGCGGTTTTACGACCGCCCAGCTCGAGACCCTGAAAAAATCCTATCGGGCCTTGTTCAGCGAGGGCGAACCGTTCAAACAGGCTCTGGCCCGCGTCAGTCAGGAATACGGCGACGGTCCCGAGGTCGCTCACCTCGTGGAGTTTATCTCGCGCTCTCAGCGCGGCGTGTGTCGGCCCCGGAGTGGGGCGTCTGCCGACACCGATGGGGCTGCCGGCTAGAGTCCGGCGGACTCACCCACAGATTGTAGACAGGATGTCTCGATTCGGGCTGATCGCCGGTAACGGCCGCTTCCCCCTGCTCTTTGCTGAGGCGGCACGCGCCCAGGGGCTCGACCTTGTGGCGGTCGCCCATCAGGGCGAGACCCCGGAGACGCTGAACGATCTGGTGTCCGAGGTCAGCTGGGTTCGGGTTGGCGAGCTGGGCAAGATCATCGACATCTTCAAGACCGCCGGCGTGACGCAGGCCGTCATGGCCGGTGGGATCCACAAATCCGGCGCCCTGAGCCATATTCAGCCCGACGCGCGCGGTCTGGCGTTTATCAGCCGGCTGCCGAGTCTGCAGGACGATGTGATCTTGCGCGGCATCGCCCAAGAGCTGGAAGGCGAGGGTATCCGGGTGGTCGAGTCCACCCGTTTGCTGCCCGACCTGGTTCCCCAGCCGGGGGTGTTCACCCAGGCCGCTCCGGATGAGCGCCAGTGGCAGGACATCCGGCTGGGGGTTGAGGTGGCCAAGGAAATTGGACGCTGGGATATTGGTCAGAGCGTGGTGGTCAAGCGCGGCACGGTGTTTGCCGTTGAGGGCTTGGAGGGCACGAATGCCGCGATTCGGCGCGGCGGGGAACTGGCCGGAGCCGGGCTGGTCATTGTCAAGGTCAGCAAGCCGCACCAGGACCTGCGTTTCGATGTGCCAACGGTTGGACCGGAGACGATTGAAGAGATGCGGGCCGTCGAGGCGTGTGTGCTCGCCGTTGAAGCCGAGAAAACCCTGATGGTGGATAAGCCTGCGGTCGTTCGACAGGCTGATGCCGCCGGGCTGTGCGTGGTGGCTGTCTCGGTCACGCAAACGGAGACGGGCTTTCGGATGTCGCAGGGAGAGCGGGAGTAAGAGACGGCTGGTCGGAATGGGTATGAAACAGCTAGTGTGGAGAAGTATTGGCGCGTTGTTCTGGAGCGGGCTGCTGTGCCTTGTACCTACCAGCAGCCCGGCCGATATCAAATTTGCCCTTGAAAACCCGGCACCGGGTCAGGTCCTCAGCGGTATACGTGTGATATCCGGTTGGGCGTTTTCGACCGAGTCTGCTGAGCCGGTCAGCGTCCGCTTATGGATCGATGACGGTGAGGCCATCGAGGTGCCGTGCTGTGTCGAGCGGGCCGATGTCGCGAACGAGCATTCCGATCATCCCCAAGCCCTGAGCAGTGGATTCGGTCAGGTCTTCAATGCCGGCCTGCTCGAAAAAGGCGCCCATACCCTGACGATTGAAATTGAGGATGCGACCGGCGCGCGCGAGATACAGGAGCGGCGGATTGAAACCGTCAGACCCGGTGGGTTTGAGTTTCTCGGCTCGCTCGATCTGGACCGGGCCGACGCCGAACTGAGCGAAGACAAACAAGAAATCCTGATCACCGGAGTGATCGTCCGGGAGAAAGGCAGCACAGAGTCCGAGGAGATCGAACTCCGTCTGGCCTGGCAGGAGAACCTCCAGGCACTGGGTATTGTCGCCGCGGGCAACGAGGACGAAGAAAGCACGGCTACGGCCGCTGCCCTCAGTGCCGGTCTTGAGGCTGCCGAGATGAGTGCCGAGGACCCGGGTGTGGAGCCGGTGCAGATGAGTGCCGAAGAACTTGCTATGGAGCCCGACTGGGTGCAGCACCCGGCCATCATTCGGATTGATCCGACCAGCGGCAATCGAACAATTCTGTCCGACGTGCACACCCCGACCAGAGCAGACCTGAGTGGTGCCGAGACCGAAGGTGATCAGACGCTGACCGATCCGGGGCCGACCTGGCTCATCCCCCAAGGGCTCACGATAGAGCCGGACGGCCAGATTGCGGTGACCGATGCTGGCCGCAAGGCGCTGATCCGGGTTGATCCGGTAACGGGCCGGCGTCAGGCCTTCGCCGGCTCCGGGCCGAGCCTGACACGGCCGAATGGGGTTGCCGCCTATCCCCAGGAATCGGGCTTGGACCGGACGCTCGTGATTGCAGACTCCGGCCGGTCGGGTGTCTTTGAACTGAACGGCAGCCGGACGATCATCTCGAACAGAGAGTTTGATGACGAACCCGAACAGGTGGATCTCAAGGACCCGTTTGGTATCGCGGTTGAGAACAACTGCACAGAAGAGGACTGCCAGGTCGTGGTGGCCGAGGCCGGCCTGCGGGCGATTGTTCGCCTCGACCGGAGGACCGAAGAGCGCCGCATTATCTCTGGACCGGAAGTCGGTAGCGGACCTGAACTACAGGTACCGGTTGACATTGATGTTGCGTCCGACGGCCAGCTGTTTGTGGTTGATGTCGGCCTCAACGCTATCGTGCGGGTCAATCCGACAAATGGGAATCGGGCGATTGTGTCGGGCGCGGGGACCGGCGACGGTCCGGCTTTCCAGCGGGTCCGAGCCCTGGCGATTGAGCCGGACGGCCGGCTGGCCGTCGTGGATGAGGGCGCCCGGACTGTGCTCCGCGTCGATCCACGCAGCGATGAGCGCAGCATCATCTCCGGGCCGGAGACCGGCAGTGGACTCGAACTGCGGGTGCCCGTTGATATCGCCGCTGCGTCCGACGGCCAGTTGATCGTCGTTGATAGCGCGCCTTTTTCAACCGCTTTTGAAAACCCGTTCGGAGATTTTGTCGGCGGGATCGGTCTGGTGTCGGGCTGGGCCTTCGCCAACGTCTCCGCCGCCACGCTGAACAGTGTTGTGCTCACGATTGATGACAACGCGCCCATAGACCTGCCGTGCTGTGCGTCTCGCGGGGATGTCCAGGCGTCTTTTCCTGAGCGGCCGTGGGCGGCGGAGAGCGGGTTTGGACTCGTCACCAACTTTAATATCTTGCCCAGCGGCTCACATACCTTTGCGCTGACGGTCGGGGATACGAGCGGAAGTTCTCACACCCTGAGCCGCAGCGTGGAGACCGTGAGACTGGGCGATTCGGAGTTTCTGGACCGGTTCGATATGACGAACGCCGAAGTTGACATATTTGATGACACGGTATCCATTGAGCAGGTGCAGGTCCGGGATAAAGCCAGCCAGCTCAGCCGCGAGATCAACGCCAGCTTTGTCTGGCGGGAGAGCTGCCAGTGTTTTGTTGTGCAGGGCGAATGCGGCAATGGAAATATCGAATCCAACGAAGAGTGTGACGGTCAGACCTTTGGTGGGCAAACGTGCCAGAGCCTGGGCTTTGACGGCGGGAATTTAAGCTGTAATGAACGCTGCAATCTGGAACTGGAGGAATGCACGGGGGGCATGCCAGTCCTGGTCGCCAATAGCGGAGACGACAGCGTTTCTGTGGTGAGTGCCGCGACCCATGAAGAGGTCGGCACTATACAGGTCGGCGACAATCCCCGCAGCATAGCCGTTAGCCCGACCCGAACGCTTGCGTATGTGACCAACTTTGGCGACGGGACTGTGTCGGTCCTCGATCTCAGCGACCTCGCCGCCCTCAGCGACCCCGCCTCTGACCTCCCAACGATTGACGTTGGCCATGAGCCTGTCGGCGTGGCTTTCAGGCCCGATGGGAGATATGCCTACGTGGTCAACGCGGGCCAGAATCGGGTCAGCGTGATCAATACGGACTCGCAGACCGTTGAGACACACATCCGGGTCGGGAGTGAACCGCAAGAGATCGTCATCAATGCCGCCGGCACGCGGGCGTATGTCACCAACTCTGGGGATGGAACGGTCTCGGTCATTGATCTGGCGACAAATGAGCAGCTGACCACAGTCGCCGTCGGCGAGGATCCCAACGGGGTTGCGATCCGCCCCGGCGGTAGAGAAGTCTACGTCGTGAACTCGGAACAGGACGATAACACCGTGTCGATTATTGACACGCGGACGAACCGCGTGGTGGCGACGCTGACCAGAGAAGAAGACGAGGGCCGTATCGGGCTTGTGCCGCAGAAGGTGACGTTTTCTCCCAATGGCCGCAGGGCTTTTGTGACCAACTCGCTCGACGATACGGTGTCGATCATTGATACCGCAACACGGGCCAATCTGGACACGCCCTATGTCAGGCGCTATCGCTACCGCACGGTGTATGACCAACCAAACGGGATTCTGGTGACTCCCAACGGACTGCGCTTCTACGTCTCACTGTTTGGCCGGAGTGGACAGGGTGACTATCTCGCCATTTTCAGCGTGAAGAACGACCACCCCCAGTATGGGCTGATCGGCTTCGTCGAAGTCGGCGAGGGGCCGATCGGCCTGGCCGGTGGGCCGGGCTAGACGGAGTTGACTCCCAAGACGGAAAGTGGCACTATCGCCTGACCTCCGTGGGGCCGTAGCTCAGCTGGGAGAGCGCTTGACTGGCAGTCAAGAGGTCGGCAGTTCGATCCTGCTCGGCTCCACTTGTCCGTCCCTCCTCAACCTCACACACTGTGTCCTCATACCTCGATCACCCAACCGTCGTGGGCACACTCGAAGCCCACTTCCTCCTGATGGGCGAGAACCTCGCGTCCCAGATGGCTGAGGATCAGGCGCTGACAGCCCAGGCGGTCGCGCTCCCGAGCCAGCTCCGGATAGCTCAGGTGAAAAGGCGTTTGTGAGTCAAAATAGCAGCACTCACAGATAAAGACGTCGGCGCCTTGGGAGTAGCGGACCAGGTTTTCGTTCCAGCCACAGTCGCCCGAGTACAGAAGGGTCTTCCCGTCCAGGCGCACCCGATAGCCGAAGCAGGTCTCTTTTTCCAGGTGAGGAACGACAAAGGGTGTGAGTTCGACCCTCTCCACGTCCGCGGTGCAGTCGGCCCTGAGTTCTCGGTACACAATCGGGAAGGTCAGCGGGCGCTCGGCCAGCTCCCCGAACATCGCCCGGTAGAGCGATTCGACGCGGGTTTGCAGATTGGGCGGACCGGTAATGACGAGCGGCCGGGAGCGAGGCTGCTGGTACAAACTCTCCAGGAAAAAAAAAGGCAGGCCGCCGAAATGATCGCCGTGCATATGGCTGATGGCGATAAAGTCTATGCGCTCGGCCGGAATCTTCAAATCTTTCAGCGCCAGCAGGGTCGTTGCTCCACAGTCGAGCAGGAAGCTCGTGCGGCCGGATTCAACAAGATAGCCGCTGTGACGCCGACCGCCGCTGTTAAAGGCATCGCCCGAGCCGAGTACCGTAATTCGCATCGCCTGCTCACAAGAGGATGACTCACGTCTCAGCCTAGCGAGTTTGTCAGCCCGACTCAACTGTCTGACCCACACCCGCCCGCAGCGCCGTTTTCTTTACTTCCCGGTGCGGCTGGGCTAAGGGGGGAAGGCTCAGACCTCATGATTGGAGACTCGGGGTGCGTGCTTTCAGTTCTGCCGGCTACACCGTTCCGCTGGGGCGTCACTCGTATCCGATGGACAAGTACCGTCTGGTGCCGGAACGTCTGCTGGCCGACGGCGTGCTCACCCGGGACGACATCCGTGAGCCCCAGCCGGTCACGCGAGACGACATTCTGCGGGTCCACACCCCGGAGTATGTCCACGCCTTTTGCAGCGGCACGCTTGATCGCCGGGCCATGCTGCGGCTCGGCCTACCCTGGTCCGCGGCCCTGGTTCGCCGCGCCTTTGTGGTGATTGGCGGCACTCTGGCGGCGAGCCGCATCGCCCTGTCCGACGGACTGGGGATGAATTTAGCCGGCGGCACCCACCACGCGTTTGCCGACCACGGCGAGGGCTACTGTATTTTTCACGATATGGTCATCAGCCTGCGACGGCTGCGGCACGAGGGCGTAGCCCGGCGTTTTCTGATTATTGATCTCGATGTCCACCAGGGTAACGGCACTGCGGCGCTGTGTCAGACCGACCCGGACGTGTTCACCTTTTCCATGCATGCCGCAAACAATTACCCGGCCCGCAAAGAGCACAGCTCGTGGGATATTGCCCTGCCCGACCACACCACCGATGAGCGCTACCTCGACCACCTTCGTGCGGCTCTGGCCCGCCTTCTGGAACGCTGCGAGCCTGAGCTGATTTTCTACCAGGCCGGTGTTGATGTCTTGGCCGGTGATCGTTTTGGGCGGCTCGACCTCAGCATGCACGGGCTTGGAGAGCGGGACCGGTTGGTGGCCCGCTTCGCCCGTCAGGCCGGCCTGCCGCTTGTGGTGACCTTCGGGGGTGGCTATGCGCGGGATATCAACGTGATTGTCGAGGCCCACTGTCAGACGGTCGAGATTGTCAGGGCGTGTCTGGGCTGAGCGGCTCCTCCGGACGGTGAACGATAAGGCCCTCACTCGGCACTCACCACCGGCAGGTTCTCCCCGATTGCCAGACGCGACAGAATCGTGCGTAGCTCGTCGTCCGATACACCCGAGTCGGCCGGCGTCTGAAAAAAGAGCGCCACCTGCTGGTCTTCCAGAGAGCGCTGGGCGAGGCGGGCCTGGGCGCGTATCCGGACCAGGGGACCGATGAGCCGGGCGAGTTCCGAGGTGAAGCGGGCGGCCAGCAACAGGGCATGGCCCGCGCTCCGCGCCTCGGCCAGCGCCTCCCGATAGACGGCGACCATGCCCGCGTGGAGCACGAACGCGGTTTTTGTTTCCTCCCAGAGTTCGCCCTCGACCGTCCCCCAGGTCAGCGCCATGTCGTTGATAACCGGCCACAGCTCGGGCTGGAGGGCCGGGGCGCTCTCGGCCGCAATCAGACGGACCAGGACTGCCTTCCACTCGTCTGACAGCCGGGCCGGCTCTCGGACATGCCAGCGCCGGGGCGGCAGGGGGCGGGCCAGGATTGTGCCCTCGGCGCTCAGGACGAGGTGGTCTTCGACCGACTGGCCGAGCAGCGTCAGGCTGGCGATATGACGTACCTGGCCGTCCTCACTATGTTCCGTTCGCAAGGCGTGGGCGTTGACCGACAGGACGGGATGGTAGTAGACCCGGCCCCGATCATACACCTTCTCGATTCCGTTGCGCAGCTGGACGCAGGTGTGAGCCGCAGGGAAGAAGTACTCATGCGGAGCGGGCGTCCAATCGACCTCAGCCTCGCGCATCTCCATGCGCAGGGCCGCCTCTTGGGCTCCACGGGTAAAGCGCTCGCGGGTGCTGCCGGCTTCTCCGCCGCTATGAAAGGCTTCGCGCAGCGTCCCGAACAAGCGTTCGCTGGGGTAGGGGCCACGGTAGCGGAGGACCTGCTTGGCCTGATCCTGGCTCAGCAGCGACAAGACGTTGAGCAGGCTCGACCCGGCTCCGGTCGGCAGGATGCCGGGATCGTCGAGGGGTGGAATCGCCGCCACATCGGTGTAGTTCACCGCCCGAAAAAGGGTCAGGAAACGCTGTTGACGAAAGCCGACCTCACCGTCCAGGGTCCATACACAGTCCGAAATGCCCCAACCGAGATGGGACGCCGTGGCTGCGACCACGCCCAGGAAACGGCCGTCAAGTCCGCGCGCCTTAAAGCGCTGGAGGGCTCGCCGACTGCCCTCGTCCTGCCAGCTGAGGAGCAGCAGCAGGCGTCCGTGGCGGTCAAACGTCGCCAAGCGCAGCGGCTGGTGGGGCGGTCCATCCCCGGGTACGAAAAGACTCAGGCTGCCGTGCTGAGAGCGTCGGGCGACGAGCCGCGCGTTATGACGCAGATCGCCGGCGGTGTCGCTGACGGCCTGGCTCAGAGCGTGTCTGAGACGTCCGAGCTGCTCGGGCACGACCTCTTCGAGGGCCAGGGTTTCGAGGGCCAGAGCCAGACTCTCAGGAGCGATGCGGTCGGTCATGAACGGAACGCCTTCCGTGGAAACGCCATGGCTCACCTGCGGCTGACCGGCTCAGCCTGCGGCGCGCAGGGTCTCAATCTGGCTGGGGGACAGGTAGGCGGCCAGGATTTCCGGGGCTGCCTCTTGGACGGCGGCGGGCGAGTCAAAGCCGGCCGCCACCAGGCTGCGCAGCGCTTCCCGGTCAAGGCCGGGCAGCTGGGCGCGGGCCAGGGCCAAGCCGTCCGGCCCGACGCCGAAACGCACACAATCGGCCAGGTCTTTGAGGTGCTCGGCTGCGGTCCAGCCCATCACCTCGGCCACCTCGTTGGCCGCATCGGCCAGCCAACTGATTTCGTCCGTCAGGGCTTTGATCGTCCCGGCGTAACACTGATAGCGACTTTCCAGGCCGGAGAGGGTGTCGCCCTTGATCCATTCGCTCAGGAGCAGGGACAGTTTGGCCGAACGGACCTCTTTGCTGGTCGGCAACATGCTGGCGTGCAGCAGCCGCCCGAGTTCCTCGCCGGGCGGCTGGCCGTCTTCGGGCAGCCGCTCGTTCAGCATGCTTTCATACACCCGGCTGCGGTGTTCGGTCGTGGACAGCGGCACGTACAGCCGTTTGCCGTCCGCAGTCAGGCTGAACAGATGCAGCAGCTCAAGCTCGGGCACGGCCCGGTCTCGGGCCTGGCTGAAAAAGCGGGCCAGCTTGACCGCTGTAGCAGCCTGAACGCCGCGCCGGGCGGCCACTTCTCCCAGACTCGAGGCTTCCAGACGGCCGTCCTCGCTGCGGTTGAGCAGCCGGGCCTGGACCAGGCTGTCGAGAATGGTGTCGAGTTCGTGGGCGGTCTCATCGGTCTGGGACGGCTTGGCGCCGCGCCGCAAAAAACCCACATAGGTCAGGGCAAAGAAGGCCGCCACCTCATCACGCGTGGAGCACAGCTTGGAAGCAATCACGTTCAGCACGCGGTCGGCAAAACCGGCTTGGCCGGGAGCCAGGGTGAACTGTTCCTGCTCGCCCTGGATGTAGCCGTTCCACAGCAGGTCGGCCTGAAACTGGTTGACCGCGATGAGGATGGAGCGACCGAACTCTTCCCGAAAGCCCAGCCGTCCGGCGCGTCCGGAAATATTTTCGTACTCGGCCCACGACACCGGCATCTCGATAGGCGTGCCCGTCCGCTCGTCGGTCGCCCACTTCATCGGCTCGACGAACACGGTCGAAGCCGGCAGGTTGACGCCAAAAGCCAGGGTGGTGGTGCAGGCGATCACCCGCAGTTCTCCGCGCCGGTAGGCGGCCTCGACCAGCCGGCGTTCCTCGGACGTAAGATCCGCGTGATGAAACGCCACCCCACCGGCAAAAGCCGTTGTGAGCTGGGCTTTCAGCGCGGTTTCTTCGCAGCCGTCAAGCGCGGCCAGGGCTGTCTGGGCGGGCGGCAGCTGAGCGCTGCTGGCCAGGGCCAAGGCGCACTGCACGGTGTCCCGCTTGGCTTTGAGGAAGATCAGGATCTGCTCGTCTTGCCGCGCCAGATGGGTGACGGTGGTCAACAAGACCTCGGTCGGATCGTCACTCTCGGTGTCAACAAAGCGCTCCTGTCCCTCTTCGCCGGTATTATAGGATTTATAGCGAAAGTTGCCGTTCAGCAGGACGCCGCGGTACAGTTCGACCGGCCGTTCGTCTTGCAGCAACAGATCGGCCTCCAGCCACTCGGCAATGGGTTCGGCCTCGCGCAAGACCGCAGACAGCCCCAACAGCTGTGGGCGCGGCTCACAGCCCAGGAGTTTGGCCAGACTCAGCTCCAGACCCGCCCCGCGTTCGGCATCGCCCAGCATTTGCAGCTCGTCGACCACAACCAGGGCAACGCCGCGCAGCAGGTGGGGATGACGGACCAGGAGCTGAGACAGCTTTTCATACACCAGCACGGCCAGATGATAGTCGCCCTGTTCAATCGCCCGGTCAAACTCGTGGCGGTCGCGGGTGGCCACCGCGACCTTGACCCCGTACGACCCATAGCGGTCGCGGAAGGTCTGGTATTTCTCTTCGGCCAGGGCGCGCAGCGGGGTCAGGTACAAAACCCGCTTGCCGGCAAAGGTGGCCCGCATGGCGGCCATCTCGCCGACAAAGGTTTTGCCCGAAGAGGTCGGAGACGAGATGATCAGGCTCTGGCCCTCAAACAGCCCGTAGCGTTGGACCGCGACCTCTTGGACGGGCAGCAGAAACTCACCCTGTTGGTGTTCCCAAATCTCCAGCAGAGTGTCCGGCAGACCGTATTTGCGTAAGTCTCGAATCCGTCGCACCGACGCGCCTCCAAACGCGGCCATGTTACCAAGCGGTCGGGACGGAGAAAAGGGCGGGAGCTGATGCGACGCGGATGAAGAGCGGGTCGGACCGGGGTTTCAGTCCGCGTCCGAGCGCGCCGCCCGCAGCGCCCGCACATAGCCATCGCTCCCGCCGCAGCTGAGGATGTCAATATACAGGTCCGACAGATCGCGGATCGGGTAGCGCGTCCCGGAGCTGAGGTCTTTGACGATGAGGTCGCTGACATCGATGCGTAAGCGGTCGTGGGCTCGAATCTCGGCCGCCTCCCACAGGGTCAGCGGGGGCAGACCGATAGTGAGGCAACCCCGGAAAAACGACCAGGCAAAGCGCGGGGCAATGACCGCCTGTATGCCGTGGCCTTGCAGGGCCTCGGCCGCCCGGGCCGCGTCGGGACCGTCTCCGACCGGACCGGTCGCCAGCAGGATGGTGTCTTCGGCCGGCGCGGACTCGGCCAACCGGTTGAGGATATCCGCGGGTGAGACCCCACCCGTCACAACCCAGGCTCGTCCGCTCAGAATAAGCTCGTCTGTGTCCACGCCTGACCTCGTCGTTCGGGCGTGCAGCATAGTGCCACGGACAGAGCTTGTCGAGGGCGGTCGGCTCGGCCTTGCAAACCCCGCTTGGATCGGCGAAAACGGGGAGGCCGACCCAGGCCAGGAGTTCGGCTCGCGAGGAGGGACGCGCATGAAATTCGGACTTCACTACCAGCTGCCGTGTACGGGTACGCAGTCTCCGGTCCAGCGCTACCGGGACACCATCGAGCAGGCCGTCCACGCCGAGAGCCTGGGCTTTGAGTCGATCTGGCCGGTTGAGCAACACTTCAACCCCCAGCTGTCCATCATGCCCGCCCCCCTGTTGCTGTTGACGGCTGTGGCCGAGCGGACAACGACCCTGCGGCTGGGGATTGCGATTGTCCTGTTGCCGCTCTCGCACCCGCTCCGGGTGGCTGAGGAAATTGCCGTTGTGGATGTGATCAGCAACGGCCGGGTCGAGTTTGGGATCGGGCGTGGATCCATCCCCACCCACTTCAGCGGGTTCGGTATCGACCAGAGCGAGAGCCGTGGGCGGATGATGGAGGCGCTCGATATGATCCGTCAGGCCTGGACCTCGGAACGGGTATCGTTTCACGGACAGTTCTACAGCGTGGACGATATTGCGGTCGTTCCCAAGCCGGTCCAGCAGCCCCACCCACCCATCCGGGCGGCGGCCAACAGCCTGGACACGTTCGAGCTGATGGGCCGTCTGGGCTATCCCATCTTTGTCGCCTCGCAGGTGAATCCGTATGCGAAAATGCGCGAACTGATTCCGGTCTACCACCAGGCCCGGGCGGCGGCCGGTCACGCCGAGGCGCGGGCCGAAGATATTTCCCTGCTCGGCCCACTCTACGTGGGCAACAGCCAGGGCCAAATCCGCGCAGAGCTGGAGCCCAGCATCCGGCGTTTCCTGCAATCGGTCTCCTCCATCTATTCTTCGCAGGGACAAGATCTGGGGCCCGAGTCGAGCCGCATCAAAGAGGTCTTGGAGCGGGTGCGGCGCATGACCTACGACAAGGTTGCCGAGGTGATGGGCATCTTTGAAACGCCCCAGGCCTGCGTTGAGCGCCTGCAGGCGCTGCACGAAGAGTTTGGCATGGGCCGGATGATCTGCTGGTTCAATCCCGGCGGGAGCGTGCCGCACAGCCAGGTGATGCGCAGCATGGAGCTGTTCGCGGCCAAGGTCATGCCGCATTTTCGGGATGACGCCTGAGCCCCAATGGCCACACAAGGAGTCCGTCATGTTTGACCTGCTCATCAAAAACGCGTGGATCGTCGATGGCAACGGAAGCCCAGGCTTTGCCGGGGACCTGGCGGTCCGGGACGGGAAGATCGCCGCGATTGAGACCGCCATCTCGGGCCAGACCCGCCACACGCTCGACGCGGCCGGGCAGGTCGTCGCCCCGGGCTTTATCGACATCCATACCCACTACGACGCCCAGGTGTTCTGGGACCCGCTGTGTTCGTCGTCCTCGTGGCACGGCAGCACTACGGTGGTGACCGGCAACTGCGGCTTTACCCTGGCCCCGTGCCGGCCCGAGGATCGGGATTATCTGACCCGGACCCTGGCCGTGGTTGAAGACATGTCGCTGCAAGCCCTGCAAGAAGGCATTGTCTGGAGTTGGGAGGATTTTCCCGGCTATGTGGCTGCGCTTGAGCGGCAACCCAAGGCGATCAATATCGGCTGCTATATCGGCCACTCGGCCGTGCGCCGGTATGTCATGGGAGCCGACTGCCGACGCCTGGCCAGCGACAAAGAGGTCGCCCGCATGCGGGCGATTGTGCTGGAAGCCATACAGGCGGGTGCGCTCGGCTTTTCCTCGTCCCGGATTCCCCTCCACGTTGACGGCGAGGGGCAGTCCGTGCCCAGCTTTTATGCCGACCTGTCGGAACTGCTGACGTTGGGCCGGGCCGTGGGCGAAGCCGGCCGCGGAGTGCTGGAAATCACCGCCAAAATGGTTCTGCCCGAGGGCGAGCACGAGGCCGGCGATCTGCCCGACCTGGTCGCCCTGGCCAAAGCCTCCGGCCGGCCGGTGACCTGGGCCTCGGTGCGCTATCTGCCCACCTATCCCGGCCGCTCGCTGTTCATTCTGTCTCAGGTCGCCCAGGCCAACCAACGCGAGGGGGTGCGTCTCCATCCCCAGATCGGCTGTCGGCCGTTTGAGACCTTCATGAACTGGCACAAGCTCATTCCGGTCTTTGCCCATCTGCCGAGCTGGCGTGAGGTCATGTTTTTGGCCGCCGAGGAAAAGACGGCCGCCCTGCGCGACCCGGCCAGACGCCAGACCATGCGCGCCGAGCTGGAAGGCGCCGCCTTTTTTACCGGCTGGCAAAACGTGCTGGTCAGACAGGCAAAGCGGTCGGAACACAAGCACCTCGAAGGCCAGACCATCACCGCGATTGCAGACCAGGCCGGCACCGACCCGCTCGAGGCCTACCTCGACCTGTGTGTGGCCGAGGAGTGCCAGACGGAGTTTACCTACTGGGCGGCGGATATGGCTGAAGAGCCCATGGGACAGATGCTCAAGGATCCGCACACCCTGCTCGAAACCGATGCCGGTGCGCACTTGACCTCCTTGTGCAACGCCGACTTCCCCAGCTACCTGCTGGGCCACTGGGTCCGGGACACAGGCGTCCTCAGCCTGGAAGAAGCGGTCGCCCGTCTGACCTCACGCCCGGCCGAGGTGCTGGGCTTGGACGACCGTGGCCGCCTGCAGGTCGGTCTGGCCGCCGACGTGGTGATTTTTGACCGTCAGCGCATTCGTGGTGGGCACCGCCAGACCGTGTACGACCTGCCCGCCCAACAGCCGCGCCTGATCCAAAAGGCGGAAGGCATACAGACGGTGATTGTGAACGGCCAGATTATCCTCGAAGACGGCCAGCATACCGGGGCGACACCGGGGCAGGTGCTCAGAGCCGGCTGATACAAGTTCTGCGGGAGTCCGTATGGGAAGCGTTCCGACCCACCACAGCCTGGAGCTGAAACTGGCCCGCCGGGCTGACGCCAGACGTATTGCGCTGATGTCGCGCGATCTGGTCGAGGCCGGACTGCCCTGGTCCTGGACCCCGCAACGGGTTGCCCACGCCATCCGTGAGCCGGAAACGGCCGTACTGACGGCCTGGACCCAGGGCCGCCTGGCCGGCTTTGCGATCATGCAGTTTTACGCCGAACGGGCGCACCTGAACCTGCTGGCCGTAGACCCGGTCCATCGGCGCCTCGGCCTTGGCCGACAGCTGCTGGCCTGGCTGGAAAAAACCGCCCGAACGGGCGGCCTGTTGTATATCACTCTGGAAGTACGGGCCGCGAACGACACGGCCCAAGCCTTCTACCGACGGCTCGGCTACCGGGCCATCGCGTCCATCCCCGGCTATTATGCCGGCCGTGAAACCGCAATTCGCATGCGCCGCGATCTGTCCTCCGGCGACGGCGCGCCTCACCAACAGCCCTGACCGGCAGGGCTTAGCGCTGCCGCACGTACTTGGTGATGCGCTTGCCCATCACGTCGGCCAGATAGATATCCCCCTCCGGGTCTACCCACAGACCATGGCCCATGGGCGAATCCCAGCGGGCGATAACCGTCCCCTTTTTGTCCATGATGGTCACGGTCGGCTTGAGGTCGCTGATGTACACCCTGTCCTGGGCGTCCATGTAGATATCGGTCGGGCGGTGAATGTCGTCCCAGTGGGTCAGGTATTTCCCGCTCGGGCTGAACACCTGAATGCGGTTGTTCTCCCGGTCGCACACATACACCTCACCGCGTTCGTCTATCCACAGGCTGTGCGGCAGGTGAAATTCCCCGGGAGCGTGCTTGCCCGGGCTGCCCCACGAGTCGATCAGCCGCCCGTCGGCGGAGAAACGGTGGACCCGGCTGTTGCGGTAGCCGTCAGTCACGTACAGCTCGCCGGACGGGGCGACGACCATTTCGGTCGGCTTGTTGAAGGGGCCGGCGGCGCGCACGACCCGCCCGCCGTCTTCCTCACAGCCGGTGTCGGACGGCTGGCCTCGCTGCCCCAGCACGCCCAACGGTTTGCCGTCCAGGGTGAAGCGCAGGGCCACGTGGTCGTCGCGGTCGGTGAGGTAGACGACATCGTCCGGGCCGATGAAGAACCCGTGCGGGTCGGCGATTGCGCTGTCCCCCCACGAGTCGAGATACGTGCCCTCACGGTCAAAGACCAGAACGGGCGGGTCCTTGCGCTGGAAGGCGTAAATGCGGCCCTGAGAGTCTGCCGCCACCGCGCTCATCGGACCAAAGCTCATGCCTGCGGGCAGGGAGCCCCACTGCTCTATCACCTCATAGGTGTATTGACCCGTGCCGACCGGTTTCATTGCAATCCTCCTTTTTGCCGAGCCTATTCGACCAACCTGAACTTCGGCACCGAAATCTCCTCGGTCCAGTCCTCAAAGGTGACCTCGACCGTCTTGCCGATCTGTACCTGCCCGGGTGGACAGCCGACGATATTGCTCATCATCTGCGGGCCTTCGTCGAGCGTGATCAGGGCCACCACATACGGCACCTCCTCGGCAAACGCCTTGGTCACCGGCCGATGGACGGTGGTAAACGACAGCACGGTTCCCCGGCCCGAGGCTGTGACCCACTCCACCTCCTCGCTCATACAGGCGGTGCAGTAGATGCGCGGGTAGAGCTGGTAATGGCCACAGGCCCGACATCTCTGAACCCGCAGCTCGCGCTTTTTGCAGCCGTCCCAGTACGGCTGGGTCTCGCGGGTCGGTTCCGGGATCGGTTTGCTCAGCATCAGCCTCTCTCCTTTGCCACAATCATCGAGCAGTGGGTTGACATGATGCCGCCCTGGGCATGGACAAGAGCGACCTCGGCGTCCTGGACCTGACGCGGCCCGCATTCGCCGCGCAACTGGGCCACGGCCTCGGTGACTGAGAACATCGAACCGGGATGGCCCGGATGGCAGTGGGACATCAGACCCCCGTGGGTATTGACCGGCAGCTCGCCGCCCAGCTCAATGCGCCCGTTTTCGACAAACCGGCCGCCCTCGCCCTTGGGACAGAAGCCCAGGTCTTCGAGTTCGACAACGACGACCGGCGTAAAGCAGTCGTACAGCTCGGCCACGTCGATATCCTGAGGACCCAGACCGGCCATGGCGTAGGTCCGTTCCCCGGCCTCCTTGGCCGCCGAGGTGGTGAGGTTGCGAGCCTGACTGATGTGTTCGTGCGAGTGGCCCTCGCCAATGCCCAGCACATAGACCGGTTGCGGACGGAAGTCCTTGGCGCGCTCGGCTGCGGTCATGATGATCGCCGCGCCGCCGTCCGATACCACCGAGCAGTCCAGCAGGTGGAGGGGGTCGGCGATCATCTTCGAGTTCAGCACGTCGTCAACCGTAATCGGGTCGCGCATCTGGGCGGCCGGGTTGAGCGAGGCGTGTTTGCGACACGCCACCGACACGGCGGCCAGCTGTTCGCTGGTGGTGCCGTAGGCATGCATGTGGGCCTGGGCGATCAGGGCGTAAAAGCCGGGGATGGGCGGGCCGTAGGGTCGCTCAAACTGGGCGTGGCCGGCCGTTGACATGGCCTCGATCGCCTTGTCGCGTGACAGGCCGGACAGCATATTGTCAGCCATGGTGATTAGGACGGTGTTGCACACGCCGGTGGCAATGGCCGTTGCCGCATGCTGCATGATCGCCAGGGTCGTGCCCCCACCGGTCGCCACGTTGAGGCAGTAGCGGGGGAAAATCTGCATATACTCGGCAATCATCTCGGCGTGGTACATATACGGCTCAACCCACGAGTTGCAGGTGATCAGCCCGTCAACCTCGTCCTTGGTAATGCCCGCATCTTCGAGCGCCAGCTTGGCCGCTTTGACATACATCTGGGTCGCGCTCAGGTGGGGAACGACGCCGACCTCGGTGTCGGCCGCACCCACGATCGCTACCTTGCCTCGGAGCGATTCCATACAACAGCCTCCAGTTTCGTGCTGTCTCCTGTCTAGGCAACTTTGGGGGACGGGTCAAGCTGCGGCCACCCGGACGACGGCCAGTGGGGGTGCGCATAGCCGATGACGGTGGGGCGCGCTCGGGCGCAGCTACACGGCTTTATTCGTAATGTGTCCACAGCCGAATGACTTTGACAGCTTTCTCTCTGCGGTACACCTGATAGACAAGGCGGTGTTGGATAGTGATTCTTCGTGAGTAGAGCCCGGCGAGATCACCCACAAGTTTTTCAAACGGGGGCGGGGTGCTGAACGGCTCTTTTTCGAGAAGAGCCAGCAGGGGCTGGACTTTGTTCCTGAACCCACTGGCAGCAATCTTTTTGGCATCTTTTACTGCGTGTTTCGTATAGACCAGCCTGCAACTCACCAGTCCAGCTCCTCGTCACATTCTTCAAGAGGGCTAGCCATTCCCTCACGCAGTGACTCACGCATTCCTGGAATTGAAAGCAGAAATAAGGTCTCTTGTA
>JAAXHF010000317.1 GCA_012271025.1 Deltaproteobacteria bacterium
CACCACCACCCTGATCGGTCAGGAGCCGCTGCCGCAGCTGTTTGATCAGGCCCTGCAGTGCGGGACCGGCCACTCGTGGTGCGATTTCAAGATCACCTGCGTGGTCAATACCCTCGACCAGGTGGCCGACATTCCCGAAGTGGCCCACAAGGGCGGCGTGTCCTACAAATTTTTCACCGGCTACGCCGGTTCCCAGGCCGAGGCCTTCGGCATGAACCCCGAGGGCATCACCCCGGCCTTCTTCCATCAGGCCTGCGAACAGCTGGCCCGCTGCGGGCCGCCAACCTTTGCCAAGATTCACGCCGAAGACCCCTATGTACGGGGCATCCTGATTGACCGCCTGCGGCAGACGGGCCGCGCCGACCAACTCACCGCCTGGGCCGAGTCCAGCCCGGCCTGGGCCGAAAGCGTCCAGGTCTATACCTATGGCCTGATCGCCAACCAGCTGCGCGTGCCCCTCTATCCGGTTCACATCAGCGCCGCCCATACGGTCGAGACGGTCAAGCAGCTGCGCAGCCAAGGTCTGAACGTCGTGGGCGAGACCGTGGCCTGCTTTCTCAACACCACCGCACCCGAGATGGACGCCAAAGGCATGGGCGGCAAGGCCAAAATCCAGCCCCCGATTCGATTTGCAAGCGACCGGGAACGCCTGTGGCAGGGGCTGCAAGAGGGTAGCCTGTCGGTGGTCGGCACGGACAGCCTGACCTACTCGGCGTCGTTCAAGACGGACGGGGACTTCTGGGACTGTCGGGTCGGCATCAACCTCCAGGTGGCCGATACCCTGCCCCTGATGTTCAACGAGGGGATCAACACCGGACGGATCGATCTGGTCACGCTGGCCAAAGTCTTGTCCGAGAACGCCGCCAAGCTGTACGGCGTCTACCCCAAGAAGGGCGCGCTGACCCTGGGCGCCGACGCCGATATCGTCGTCATTGATCCTGAGAAAGAAGCCGTGCTGGGCGTCGACCGCATGCGCTCGCGGGCGGATTACTCGCTGTGGGAGGGACGCCGGGTCAAGGGCATTCCGGTCATGACCTTTTTGCGGGGCGCCCTGGTCATGGAAAACGGCGAGATTGTGGGCCAGGCGCCGAGCGGGCGGTTTGTCAGCCAGGTGGTCCAGCCCCGCGGATTGTAAGCTTCGGAGAGAGCACAGCCATGGACAGCGTCAAACACGTAGCAGCCCAGGTCGCGTTTGCGGCCGAGAAGATGAACAAGGTCAACCTGTTTACCACCGAGCGGATGTTTTGCGACGTGTACTGCTTTGAGCCCGGCCAGGAGCAGACGCCCCACACCCACACCGGCTCGGACAAGGTCTATTACGTGCTCGAAGGCAGCGGCCGCGTCCAGCTCGGCAGTGAAACCAGAGACATCGGTCCGGGCGAGATCGCGCTCGCCCCGTCCGGCTCCGAGCACGGCTTCCACAACCCCGGCCCGGGCCGGCTGACCGTCCTGGTTTTCATGGCTCCCAAACCCCAGCGGAAATGAGAAGCAGCCATGCCACAGGACAAACACGCCATCTACCAGCGCGCCCAGCTCGGCCATACCCTCGGCTACGGCAAAAAGCCGGCCCTGGTCGTGGTCGATTTGCAGCTGGGGTTCACCGCCCCGGAACAGTCGCCCCTGGCCGGCAATCTTGACGCCGAGGTGGCGGCCACAAACCAACTCATTGCGGCCGCCCGAGCCAAAGCCGTACCGATCATCTTTACTGTGGTCGGCTACGACCCCCACCGCCAGGACGACGCCGGTTTGTGGCCGGAAAAAGTGCCGTCGCTGCGCCTGCTGACCCTGGGCAGCACGCTGGTCGAACTCGACCCGCGCCTCGACCGCCGGGACCACGACCTGCTGATCGTCAAGAAGTACGCCTCGGGCTTCTTCGGCACCTACCTGGCCTCGACCCTGACCATGAAGGGCGTCGATACCCTGATTGTCACCGGCTGCACGACCAGCGGCTGTGTGCGGGCAACGGTGATGGACGCCCTGGCCAACGGCTTCCGTCCCATCGTGCCGCTCGAAGCCATCGGCGACCGCGCCGAGGAGCCGCACGAGGCCAACGTGTTTGATATCGGGGCCAAATACGGCGATGTGGTCCGCGCCAGCGAGGTGATCGCCTACCTGGAGCGGCTGTAGCCCGCGCTTGCCTCGGATCTGCACATCTGACTTTTGCTCTTTGACTTTTGCCCTGTGACTTCAAAACCGAGCCCGGCCCGTCAGGGTCTTTTCTTCCCCCCCCGGCTGAGATACAAGAAGCCCCGAACTGCGAACGCGAGAGGGGAACCACAGTATGCGGAGTGTTGCCTGCATCATCGCTCTGACCGGCGCTCTACTCATCACCTTGCCGGCCTGTTCCGAGGCCGATCCACCGGGCGGACCGGTCGTCGTCCTGTCCACCTCGATGGGCGAGATCAGGATCGGCCTGTACGAAAAAGAGGCGCCCGAGACGGTGCAAAACTTTTTGGGCTATGTCAACGACGGCTTCTTTGACGGCACAATCTTCCACCGGGTGATTCCCAATTTCATGATCCAGGGCGGTGGCTTCACCCCGGACATGCAACAGAAACAGACCAAGCGGCCGATCAGAAACGAGGCCGACAACGGCCTCCAGAACGACGAGGGAACGGTCGCCATGGCGCGCACCAACGCCATCCATTCGGCGACCTCCCAGTTTTTCATCAACGTCACCCGCAATTCCTTTCTGGATCACCAGGGCCAGGCCAATTTCGGCTATTGCGTGTTTGGCCGGGTGATTGAGGGTCTCGATGTGGTCAAACAGATCGAAGGCGTCCAGACCGGACGCCACGGCATGTACGATGACGTGCCCCTGGAGCCGATTGTGATTCAGTCTGCCACAGTCGATGCAGCAGCCGAACCGGCCGACGGCTAGGGCCGCCGACCGCACACAAAAGGAGGAGGTGTGGTACTCCTGTCAACCTCACTGGGCGAGATCAAGATCGACTTGTACGACAAGGAAGCCCCCGAGACTGTCAGCAACTTCTTGGGCTATGTCAACGACGGGTTCTTCGACGGCACGATTTTTCATCGGGTGATTGCCGGCTTCATGATCCAGGGCGGCGGCTTTACCCCGGACATGCAGCAGAAGAGCACCAAGCCACCCATCAAGAACGAGGCCGCCAACGGCCTCAAAAACGAACTTGGCACGATTGCCATGGCCCGCACCAATGTGGTGGATTCGGCTACCTCGCAGTTCTTCATCAACGTCAAAGACAACGACTTTCTGAACCACCAGGGCCAGGCCAACTTCGGCTACTGCGTGTTCGGCAAAGTGGTCGAGGGCCTTGACGTGGTGCACCAGATTGAGGCGGTGGCCACCGGGCGTAGCGGCATGCACGACGACGTGCCCGTCACGCCGGTGGTGATTCAGTCGGCCAAAGAAGTCGCAGCCGAATAGCGGCAGGAGGAAGACCATGCGACATATATGGGCAAGCGCAGTCCTGGCAGGTAGCCTTCTCACCCTCAGCGGTCTGCTGCTCGTGTCTCAGCCGGTGTCCGCGGTCGAACTCTCGGCCGAGCTTGAGCAGGCTCTCACCACCAGCAGATATGCCTATATTGCGACCGAGCGGAAGAGCGGCGACTTGGGCAGCCCGGCCGAGATCTGGTACATGTACCACGACGGAGCAGTGTGGGTCGGGACGCCCAAGACGACCTACCGGGCCAGACGGATCGAGGCTGGCCGCACCAAGGCCAGGGTCGCCCTGGGCAGCCCTGACGGTCCGGCCTTTGACGCCAGCGGCTCAATCGTCAACGATGCCGAGCTGACCGATCTCTTGTTTGAGCGCCTGGCTCAAAAATACCCCAGCGGCTGGAAGTCGTTCGAGAGCGGCTTCCGGTCGGGCTTTGCCGACGGCTCGCGGGTGCTCATCAAATACCAGCCGGCCGACTAAAGAGCCGGCGGGGTACTCCTCCGCCCTTTTTGCCGCCCATCTGTACAGCCGGACGGGCCGAGAGGGACACGCATGGCGCAGGCACGCGGGCACTGGTCCGGCTCATATGGCTTTATCCTGGCCGCGATCGGCTCGGCGGTCGGGCTCGGCAACATCTGGCGCTTCTCGTTCGTTGCCGGCCAGAACGGCGGCGCGGCCTTTGTTCTGGACTACCTGGGCTGTGTGCTGGCCGTCGGCATTCCGGTCATGCTGGCCGAATTTCTGATCGGCCGCCACACGCAGCGTAATGTTGTCGGCAGCTTTCAAGCCCTGCGGCCGGGTTCGGCCTGGGCCTGGACCGGCTGGCTGCCGGCGGCGGCGTCCTTTGTGGTGCTGTCCTACTACGCCGTGGTCGGCGGCTGGGTGCTCCACTACATCGCCCTGTCCCTCACCAACAGCTTCGCCGGGCAGTCGGCCGAGACTATCAGCGGTCTGTTCACCGACCTCACCACCAGCGGCCTGAGCCAGCTGGGCTGGCACGCCGTTTTCATGCTGGCAACGGTTGTGGTTGTCGTGCGCGGCGTGGCGGGCGGTCTGGAGCGCGGCAACAAGATCATGATGCCGCTGTTGTTCGTCATGCTGTGCGGGCTGCTGGTGTATGCCGTGCAAACGGACGGGGCACGGGCCGGCATCGCCTTTCTGCTGAGTCCGCGCTGGGATCAGCTGACCGCCCGGTCGGTGCTGGAGGCCATGGGTCAGGCGTTTTTTTCGCTCAGTATCGCGGGCGGGATCATGGTCACTTACGGCAGCTATATGCGAAAAGAAACCGACCTCGTCCGTCCCGCCTTTTATATTGCGGGCGGCGACACGCTGGTCGCCCTGCTGTCCGGCCTGATGATTTTTCCGCTCGTGTTCACCTTTCAGCTGGAGCCGACCGCCGGGCCGGGGTTGATCTTCCAGACCCTGCCGACGGCGTTTGCCCAGCTGCCGGCCGGACAGCTGCTGGCCCTGGTCTTTTTTGTGCTGCTGAGCTTTGCCGCCCTCAGCTCGGCCATCTCCGTGCTTGAGGCTGTGGTCGCCTACGGTATTGACGAGCAGGGCTGGAGCCGGAGCCGGGCGACCTGGCTCGTCGGCGGGGTGATTTTCCTGTGCGGCATTCCCTCAGACCTGAGCGCCGGGTTCTTTGGCATGGCCGACCGCATTGTCACCAACTACATGCTGCCGACGGGCGGCCTGCTGATCGCGATCTTCACCGGCTGGGTCCTCAGCCAGACCGTGCGCCGCCAGGAGTTCATGGCCGGGGGGATGAGCCAGCGCCTGTACAGCGGCTGGCTGTTTCTGATTCGCTATGTGGCACCGATTGCCATAGCCACCATTCTGGCCCAGTCGCTGCACCTGTTCTGAGGTCGGCAATTCCTTTCCGCCGTCCCGCGTGATACAAGCAGCCCCACAGGAGGACCTTGTATGGCGGACGACATTGGGCTGTTTGAAGCCCTGCACACCATGCGGGCGATGCGCCGCTTGAAACCCGACCCGGTGCCCGATGCCCTGATCCGACGGATTATCGCCGCCGGGCTCGGCGCTCCCAGCGGGGGCGATGTCCAGCACTGGCGGTTCATTGTGGTCAAGGATGCGGCCATCAAACAGCAGCTCCAGGCCGTGTACAAAAAGGCGCTCGACCAGGTGTTGGCGCGCTACGAGTCCAATCCGCCCCCGCCCGGCAAAACCGAGCAGCAAAAACAGCGCATGCTGAGAGCGGTCGTCTATCTGACCGAGCACTTCCACGAGGCGCCGGTGCTGATTGTCGGCTGTCTGGTGGGCGACTTTGCCGCGTCCATCGGTCTGCCGAAGATGTCGGGCGCGTCCATCTATCCGGCCATCCAGAACATGCTGTTGGCCGCCCGCGGCCTCGGCCTGGGCGCCACCCTGACGACGCGCCATCTGCTGTATGAAGACGAGGTCAAGCGCATCCTGGAACTGCCCGACAACGCCGAGACGTTTGCCATCCTGCCGGTCGGCTATCCCGTCGGCAAGTTCGGGCCGGTATCGCGGCTGGGGCTCGAAGAGGTCACGTTTCAGGATCGCTGGGGCACGCCCTACTCCTAGAGCGGACAGACCATGGACTGGGCTGCCCTGATCCGGGCCACGCTGCGCCTGTACGCCACCGCCGCCCTCGAAACCTGGCAAAGAATTCAGCGCGCCTGGTGGGTGGCCCTGCTGCCCTTTGTGTATCTGCTGATCCTGCTCGTGACCTCTGTCTTCGCCGCCCCGCTGGGCCTGGTCGGCGGTTTTATCCTGGGTTTCGTGCTGGCCATGTGCAGCGGCTCGTATCTCTACTTCATTGCCGAGGTCGTGCAGGGCAACCGCGTCCAGCCCCGAGAGCTGCTCGACAGCTGGCGGCCGTACTGGGGCTCGGTCATCAGCATTCTGTTCTTCGTGTTCATCCTGCGCACCCTGCTCGGCATTCTGGTCGTGCCGGGCCAGTCTTCGCAGACCATCTTGTCCATTATCAACCTGGTCCTGCTGATCATTCTGAACCCCATCCCCGAGATCATCTATCAGGGCCGCAGCGCCGGCTTCGCCATGCTCCAGGAGAGTCTGGATTTTCTGTGGGACAACGGGGTGGAGTGGTTTGTCCCGCTGGTCGTACTGGCCGTGGTGTCGGCGGTCGTGCTGCCGCTGTCGATCCTGGCCGCGCCGCTGGAGATCGGCCGGCTGTCTTTTCCGACCCTGTTCAGCGGCCTGCTGTCGGGCTCGCCGGCCGCCCTGCTGGTGGCCGCCCTGAACGCCGGGCTGTTGTACGTGCTGATGGTCTTTCGGGGCCGGCTGTTTCGCAAGCTGGCGGACAGCTCCCGCCGCCAACGCCTCTATCGCGCGCGCTTCGACTAACAGGAGGTCGGATTACGCGCCGCTAATCCGACCTGCCTTCGCCCACTGCAGTGACAAACATCGGCGGCATTGACGGATGGGTGATCGTACAGTCCTTGCCCAGACACGCCTCGGCCTCGGCAACCGCCTCCTCGAGCGTG
This sequence comes from Deltaproteobacteria bacterium, assembly GCA_012271025.1. The sequence continues at coordinate 6,908 of JAAXHF010000317.1, forward strand.
GCAAAGGGCTCAAAGCCGACCCGCCGGGCGGCCTCGGGGTCTTCGGCGCCGGCCAGAAAGGCGCGGCCCATATGCCTGAGCGGAAACGCGCCCTGGCCCCATAAAATCAGCGGATGCGCACCGTGAAAGCCGTAGGCGTAGCGGTATTTGTGGACATACTCGGGCCGGTGAGCAAAATCGTCGGCGTACACCTCCCACAGCTCAAACGGGTCCTGGGTCTCGGACAGATGCTCGTCGTACAGCTCGATATAGGAGGGATGGTGCCGGGCGTGAAAGCCGGACCGGCACGGATTGACAAAAATCCCGATCCCGCCCTCACGGATCAGGGGGCGCTGCTGGTACAGGCCGAAACTGTACGACAGGGCCTGGTTGCGGATCAGGATCGGGTTGGTCCTGGACAGGTTGGCGTAGTAGGTCTGGTTGGGAATGCCGAAGACGCCGACATCGGTCTGCCGGGGCACGGACAGCACCTGCTGCTCGTACAGCTTGTCCAGGGTCCGCTCGTGGACCTCGGGGATGTGTCCGGCAAAGACTGCGGCCAGCTCGGCCGGCTGAGCGGTGTTGAGGACCGATTCGAGGGTGAAGATACGGCGGCCCTTGGCGGCCAGCGCCCGGTCGATGACCGCCCCGATTTCTCCCACCAGCTTCTGGAACGCCGAGCGCTTGGCGTCCATGACCGACTTGCCGCTGGCCGCCCGAAACGGCCGGTGGTGATGGCGAATCGAGCGATAGGAACTCAGGCCAATCGCCACCGACTTCCAGCCGCCGTGAAACGGCAGGCTGGTGATGTTGACGTAAAAGACCTGGTCGGAGTCCAGGACCGCCCGGTTGACCTCGACCTCGATGCTGCGGTGGGTTTCGCCCAGGCCGACCAGGTTGTCGGGGTCTTCGGCGTCGTGGCACAACAGGCGGCTCGGCCCGAAGGTGTTGGTAATCTCAGGCCCGAGGATGGTAGCCAGCTCGCTCGTCGTCCATTTGCGGTGCAGGGCGTTGGCGCAGATCAGGGTGATGTTGTGGCGCTGGACACCGGCCTTGTCGAGTTCCTGGAGCAGAATCGGAATGGCCAGAGCCCGAAAATCGGGCGCTTTCATCGGCATCTGGGGGATCACGGGATCGTCAAAGGCAATCGTAACCTTTGAGGCCGGACCGACCAGCTTGGCGATCGGCTCATGCTGAATCGGATGCGCCAGGGCGGCTCGAATCGCGGCCTGGGGGTCGGCCAGGGCGGGCAGCGGCGCCGGGGCGCGCAGAATCGCGGTACGGTCCGGCAGCCGGGCATCGACGCGCGTATCACCGCATACGACAGCAACGGTTTTGGTATCGGCCATGGTGTGTCCTCCGTTCCGGGCAGCGCGGCATTCCTGGTCCGTCACTGTGTCACAGCCCCCAGGTTGGGTCAAACAACGGGCCTTGACCTAGGCGTTCAGGAGCAGGATGTATAGAAGGAGAGAGGGACACGCCATGGCAGCCGGATCGCTTGCAGAGCACGAGCCAACCACAACCGTCGTCGGGATTCGCGGCATGCACTGCGCCGGGTGCGTGGGCAAGGTCGAACGCGCCCTGCTGGCCACCCCCGGGGTCGTGCGGGCCAGCGTCAGCCTGGCCAGTGCGGACGCGCTGATTGCCTACCGGTCCGACCAGACCGGCCCGGCCGCGCTCAGCTCGGCCATTCAGTCGGTCGGCTTTGAAGCCCTTGAGCAACACGACCAGGCCAGTCAGGACCAACAGCAGCAGGCCGAGCAGGCCGCGCTGAAGCGCAGGCTCGGTCTCAGCGCCGGCCTGACCAGCCTGATCATGCTCGGCTCGATGCTGAGCCTGCCGCTCCTCAGTCATCCCCTGGTGCTCCTGCTCCTC
>JAAXHF010000498.1 GCA_012271025.1 Deltaproteobacteria bacterium
GTGCTACCCGCTGAGCGTCCTGATAAACGGCCATCCGGTCGGCCGCCAGCTGCTGTACCGGGGCTGGCGGGAGTATGAGCTGTGGCTGGATCCGGCTTGGGTCGTGGCCGGCGAGAACGAGGTACGGTTTCGGGTCGGACCGGATTTTCCGCCGGCCGGCCCCGAACAGCAGACCGTGGCCTTTCGCTCAGTGCGGATAGCCCGCCCCTGAGCGTAGCGCCTAGAAGACGATTTTGACCGTCGGGATGCTCTTGAGGGCGGTGAAGATCACATTCCGCTCTTCTTCGCTGTGGACCTGGAGGGAGAAATGGAAGGACGTGTACTTGCCCGTTCTGCTGCGGTTTGACTCGCTCAGGTGATAGTCACAGTGCTCGAACAGGGTCGGGATGGTGTCCAGGATACGCTGGCGGTCAGCCCCGATGATTTTGTAATACCACTGGCACGGATACCGGATTTCTGGCTTCACAGGATTCCCTTTGTTTGCAAACCGCTCTCCTCTTCAGACAGACGTGCGTGCCGCCGTAACGCGGCACGCCGTCCCGCTCTTAATATCCGCCAAAGCCCATATCCGTGGTTGCCTGCGCTTCGGGGTCGGTGCACACATTGACCAGGGCCGGCTTGCCGCTGGCTATGGCGCGCTCGATTGCGGCGCGGATGTCGTTTGGGTTCTCGACAAACTCGCCGTGGCCGCCCAACGCCTCAACGACTTTATCGTAGCGCTGGTGGCCGAGTTCACGTCCGACATTGCCCATGCCCAGGCCACTGGCCGTCGCCCGACCGGTCTGGCGCGAGGTAAAGCCGGCATTGTTCGACACGACCACGACAATCGGCAGGTTGTGACGGATGGCCGAGTCCATTTCCATGCCGTTCCAGCCAAACGCCCCGTCCCCGGACAAGACCAGGACCGGCTTGTCCGGCTGGGCCGCCTTGGCGCCAATGCCGAACGGGACGCCAACGCCCATGCAGCCGTGCGGACCGGCGTTCAGGCTCGTCCCCACGTCATAAATGGGAATCGACTGGCGGGCAAAGTTGAGGATTTCGTGTCCGTCCACCACCAGGATCGTGTCGCGGCTGATGACCTCGCGCACTTCCTGGCACAGACGCAGGGGATGGACGGGTACGGCGTCGGAGTGCAGCAGCGGCGCCGAGCGTTCTTCGTTTGAGCGCTGCTTGGCCGACAGCTGGGCGACCCAGGCCGTCTCCTCAGCCCCGTCGAACTTGCCGACCGCCTCCTCGGTCAGCTGCTGGAGGACCAGCTTGGCGTCACCAACAATCCCCACCTCAACACCCCGGTTATGGCCGAGGGAGCGGCCGTCGAGATTGACATTGATGAACTTGGCCTCGGCCGAAAACCGCGGCGCCCGCAGAAAGGACAGCATGGAGTTGGCCCGAGCGCCGATGACGAGCACCACGTCGGCTTCCCGGAAGGCCATGGAGCGGGCGGCCGGAAACGCACGCTGGTGATCTTCGGGCACCACGCCCCGCCCCTGCGGGGTGGTGTAGAACGGAATGCCCGTGGCCTCGACAAAGTGTCGCAGCTCCTGGCTGGCCTCGGCCCACAGCACGCCACTGCCGGTGACGATGATCGGCTTGGCAGCCTGACGCAGTAGCTCGACCGCCCGCCGGATCAGGGCCGGGTCGCCGGCCGGCCGGCTCTCGACCCGGTACTGTTGCGGCCAGTACAGGCTGTCCTCTTCCACCTTGCCGGCCAGGATGTCGCCGGGCAGGTCCAGGTAGACCGGTCCCTTCTTGCCGTCCATGGCCTCCCGAAAGGCGATGCTGACGTACTCCGGAATGCGCTGGACCATATCGACCCGGTAGGCGGCCTTGACCACCGGCCGCATCATCGCCACCTGGTCCATCTCCTGGAAGGCGTCCAGGGTGGTTGCCCGTATCGCCGCCGACCCGCCAATCGCCACAATCGGCGCGGAGTCGGCCCAGGCGTTGGCCAGCCCGGTGACGGCGTTGGCCGTGCCCGGCCCCGACGGGGTGATACAAATGCCGGGTTTGCCGGTCACCCGGGCATAGGCGTGGGCCATCATGGCGGCGGCTTGTTCGTGACGCACATAGATGCCCTGCATGCCGTGGGTGAGACACGAGGCGGCCGTTCCCGAGGTCGGGCCACCCATCATGAAGAAAATGGTATCGACGCCCTCGTTCTTGAACGCTTGTCCGATGATCTGTTCGCCGCGGATGCTTGCCATGGGTTCCTCCTTTAGCTGTCCAAATTATACAGCCGGACCGTGTTGTCACAGGTGAGTTTCTTCCTGACCTGGGGTGACAGCGAGGCCATGTGCTCGTCAATATACTTCTGGGAATGGGGCCAGGTGCTATCCGGGTGCGGATAATCCGAGGCCCACAGGACTTTGTCTTCGCCAAGCTCGGACAGCAGCTTCAGACCAATATCGTCCTCCTCAAACGAGACCCAGATCTGCCGCCGGAAGAGTTCGCTGGGTTTGAGCGACAGGTGGACCATGTGGTGCAGCTGCTTGTCGTACTCGTGATCCATCCGCCACAGCAGATACGGCACCCAGCCGATCCCGGCTTCGGCCAGGACAATCCTGAGCTGCGGATACTTCTCCAGCGCACCGCAGAAAATAATCTCACACAGGGCCTCGTCGAGCTGCATGGGCACCGCACATACAAAGGCCGCCGCCTGGCCGCGGCTGGTGTCTGTCACCCTGGCACTCCGGATCCCACCCCCGAGGTGAAAGCTGATCGGAATGCCCGCCTCAGCCGCCACCGCCCAGACCGGTTCCCAGTCTTCGTGAAAGACCGGCTTGACCGCATCAAACACTCCGAACAGCGCGCCCTTGAGACCCAGCTTGGCGACCCGCTGGAGTTCCTTTTGGGTGGCTGCGGGATCGTGCATGGGCAGAATGGGGATACCGATCAGCCGGTCGGGAGCGGCCGTACAGAAGTCGGCCAGCCACGAGTTGTAGGCCTCAAGACAGGCGACGTGCAGGGCTGAGTCGGTAAACGACAGGGGCAGGGGAGGGCCGTAGATGACGTGCGCATCAATGCCATCACGGTCCATGTCTTCCAGCCGATACTTCGGCGTTGAGGGCCGAAACACGCCCGGTTCCGGCTCTTCATCGACGCCTGCGCGAGGAATCGCACCGGTCAAGCGCGGGCCCTGCATCGAGCCGTGGTTGCCAAACGCCCACGGTTTGCCCTCGCACACCCACATCGGCCCGTTGGCGGTGTCGGCCACCCGTGGCGCCTGGGCCTTGAACCTGGCCGCCACCCGTTCCTGCCACAGATTGGCCGGCAGGTAGGACAGATCCATATGGTCATCACCAGAAACGAATGTGTACTCCATAACAACACCCTCCTTCTTTACACGGTCGTCAGTCCCTGAGGCTGCCTGGCTCTCGGGCGCTGGCGCCGAAGATGTTGAGCCGAATCGCTGGAAAACCTCCCCGCCCTTTTCCCTCACCCGACGTGGCACAGTCAAGGGACCTATGCGCAGCCGCAGCATTGGGATAGTACACAAGACACACCGCGCTGAAGGGAGAGCGATATGAAAGCAATTCTGTTCGAGACAGTCGGCGGACCCGAGGTGCTGCAACTGGGCGAGGCGCCCATTCCCGAACTCAGACCCCGCAAGGTGTTGATCAAAAATCAGGCCATCGGGATCAACTTCGCGGATACGCGCTTCCGTCAGGGCCAGTATGTCATGCAGCCCAGACTCCCGGACACGCCCGGGCTCGAAGCTGCGGGCGTGGTCGAAGCGGTCGGCGAGGGGGTGGGCCATATCGCGCCGGGCACCCGGGTGGCGGCCATCGGCATGCGGACCTACGCCGAATACGCGCTGGTCTCGGCCGACCAGGTCATGCCGCTGCCCGATTCGGTCAGTTTCGAGCAGGGCGCGGCCTTTCCGATCCAGACCCTGACCGCCTACCACCTGCTGCACACCTGCCATCAGACCAGCCCGGGCCAGACCGTGCTGGTGCATTCTGCGGCCGGCGGGGTGGGTATTGTCGCCATGCAGATCGCCAAGGCGGCCGGCGCGCGGGTGATCGGCACTGTCTCGAGCGACGCCAAGGTCGCCCTGGCCCAGGAGTATGGAGCCGACGCGGTCATCAATTATGAGAGCCAGGACTTTGCCGAAGAAGCCAAGCAGCTGACCGACGGCAAGGGCGTGGATCTGATCCTCGACGCGGTGGGGCAACCGACCTTTGCCGCAGGGCTCACATGCCTGGCCCCATTCGGTCACGCCATCCTGTACGGTCAGGCTGGCGGCGCGCCCGAGCCGCTCAACGTCTTTGGGCTGTTCCAGAACTCGCTCAAGGTCAGCTGCTTTGGCCTGTATACGGCCTCGGCCATACCCGAGCTGCACCAGAAAGGGATTACCGAGTCGTTCCGCTTGATGGAGGAGGGCAAGCTCAAGCTCCTGGTCGGCAAGAGCTACCCCCTGGCCGAGGCGGCCGAGGCGCACCGCTTCATGGAATCCCGCCAATCGGTCGGCAAGCTGATCCTGACCCCCTAGGCTTGAGCCGGGCTCGCCCTGGGCACCCCCCCGGCCTGTGGGCAACCACGGGGGGATTGCCCCTACACGAGGTGGACCGGCCCCCAGTTCAGCATAGAAGGAGTTCGGTATGGACTGGCATGCGCTGTGCGGCGACAAACTCGTCACTCCCCAACAGGCGGTCGCCCTCATCCGGCCGACTGACACCGTCTATATTGCCGGCATACAGGCCACCCCGTTTGCCCTGTGCCAGGCCCTGGTTGAGCGGCAAGACACGCTGCGCGGCCTGCGCGTCAATACCCTGGTGTCGTTTTACGACTGGGACACTCCCGGCCTGAGCGACGCCTTCCGGCTGGAGTCGTGGTATCTGAGCCGGCGCGAGCGCAAGCTGATGCACAAGGGTGGCCTGGACTACATTCCGGTCTCGTATTTCCGGGCCGAGGCCCTGCCCCACGGCATCGATGCGCTTGACGTGTACATGGTCAGCGTGTCGCCGCCGGACCGCCACAGCTATTGCAGCTACGGCACCAGCGTCGGCATGTCGCCGCTCATGACCAAACAGGCCAGGACGATCATCGCCGAGATCGACCCGAGCTTCATCCGCACCGGCGGCGAGAATTATCTCCACATCTCGGCCATCGACCGCTGTGTGGAACGCCCGCCCAGCGTCAGCTCACCGACAATCAGCCCCGAAGTCTACAGCCAGGAAAAACAGGACGCGATTGACACGATCTGCATGTCGATCACCAACGAGCTGATTCAGGACGGCGACACGATTCAAATCGGGGCCGGCGATATGACCAGCCCCCTGCCCGCCTATCTGTACGGCAAAAACGATCTGGGCATGCAGACTGAGATCATCCCGCCCGGCGTGGTCGGCCTCGTCCAGGCCGGCGTGCTGACCGGCACGAACAAAACCCGTCATACCGGAACGGTGGTCGGCACCGGCTTTCACCCCATGCTCAGCCCTGAAGAGCTGGACTATATTGACGCCAATCCGGTCTTTGAGCTGTACGATTTCAACTATACCGACGATATCCGGCTGCTGTGCCAGGACCCGCGCTTTACGGCGATCAATAACGCGCTCAGCATCGACCTGACCGGCCAGGTCGCGTCCGAGTCGATCGGTCCCCAGCAGTTTACCGGACCGGGCGGCCAGACCGCCTTTTGCATTGCCGCCAGCCTGGCCGGCAGCAAATCCATTATTGCCCTGCCGTCAAGCTCACTCAGCGGGCCAGACCGCCGTCGGATTTCCCGCATCGTCCCCACCCTCGCACCGGGGACGGTGGTGACCACGCCTCGCGCCTTTGTCGATTATGTGGTGACCGAGTACGGCATTGCGACCCTGCGGGGCAGGACCCTGCGCGAGCGCGCCCAGGCTTTGAGCGCCGTTGCCCATCCGGACTTTCGGGACGAGTTGCGGACACAGGCCGAATGCCTGCACGGCGCCGGCTGAGGCCTCAGGACTGGGTCTTCCATGTGGGCGGTGTCCAGCGCTTCGGACCCGCCCAGCGGTAGGTGGCCAGATCAACCTTGCCGTGGCGACTGAACCGAACGCCCTCGTCTTCGAGCAGCCAGCGTTGCTGCTCGGCCCGCAGCAGGTCACCGCGAATGCTGATGCCGCCCGAGGCGTTAATGACCCGTTGCCAGGGAACTGTGCGGGACAGCTGGGGGGGCAGATGGCGCAGGGCCGTGCCAACCGCCCGCGGCGCCCGGGGTGCGCCAAGCAGAGCGGCCACCTGCCCGTAGGTCACGACTTTGCCTTTGGGAACGCGGGCGACCAGACGGTAGACGGCCGTATGAAAGGCGGGAAGACCGGCGGCCATAGGCTCAGGACTCAGCCCCGATCTGCTGCATCAAGCCCAGGGCGTCCCAGGCTACCCAGGCTTCGGCAATTCGGCCATCGGCAATCCGATAGATGGCAATGCCCACCACCGACACGTTCTTGCCGCTGGGAGCAATGCCCATGAAATCGCCCCGATGGGTGCCCCGAAACGTCCAGCGTCCGACCACCCGGTCCTCCTCGGCAAGCAGGTCTTCGATCTGAAAATGGACATTCGGAAAACCACCCCGGACCGTTGAGACAATCTGTTTCACATCCTCCGGGCCGCCGCCAAAATCATAGCCGGTCGGATAATGGCTGACATAATCGGGAGCGATCAGCTCGTCGATCAGCTCGATCCGGCCCGCGTTCAAGACCTCGTCAAAATAGCGCCGGAAGATGGCTTTATTGGCCTCTGACATGGCGTTCCTCTCCCTCTTGATTGCTGTACACAAAAGGCAGGGCCGACACAAGACTGGCCCGCGCCGGACGCGGGCGGGCCGCTCAGCCCGGACCGAACAGCGGGCTCGCGTCCACGGGGTGCAGCTCGGGCTGACACCCGGGGCAGGGCTGATAGCCGAGTTCGCGGGCTCGGGCCAGGGACGGGATCAACACCCGTTCGGCGGCGGTCTGAGCGTGCAGGTCGGCGCAGTCGGGCCGACACAGGCGGGAGCCGGAACGCCAGCCCACATACATCCGGGCGGCGGCAATGGCCAAGCCGCGTCGGGTGTGTCTGACCGGAATGCCCTCGGTCTCAAGAATGGCCCGTTTGGTCTCGACCAGATTGCCGGCATAGCCGGTCAGGCGCCCATCGCTGCCGAGCACCCGATGACACGGAATATGGAGCGGAACCGGGTTGTGACGCAGGGCTTGGGCGACCGCGCGAACCGCCCGGGGTTGGCCGATGGCGTCGGCCAGACCCTGATAGCTGATAACCGTACCGTAGGGAATGGCTGCGGTGGCCCGCAGCACGCGGCGCTGAAAGTCGCTGCGCATCAGGCGATCATCCAGCGTCCAGTCCAGCGTCCGGCGTGTTCCGGCAAAATACTCGTCAAGCTGTTGGACGAGGGCTGTGGTCTCCGGCCCGGCCTGCTCGGGCCTGAAATCGTGCTCCAGGCGCGTGAGCTGGGTCGAGGCTTGATTTTGGCGCGCGAACTCGACAAACACCACGCCTCTGTCTGTCGCTCCGAGCAGAATGTCTCCGACCGGCGAGTGCCACAGCTGGACGCGCAACCGCGGGCGCTGCGGCTCGTACAGCCGCGCCTCAAGCGCCTGCCGGGCACGTCGCAGGCCCTCGGCTTCTTGGGCGGGAGCGGGCCAGTCGTGTAGCCGGGCGCGTAGCGTCCGATACTGTTCCAGCAGCTCGCTACACACAGGACAGCCAGCCACATGCCAGCGCACCTGCTGGCTCAGCTCGGCCTGCGCCTCGCCAAACGCCTCGGCAATCAGCCGGTTTTCCGAAAATCCGCACGTTTTCGCCATAGCCTAATCCTCCTGAAGGGCGAGCCGCAGCTTGCGCAGCGCCTGATAGACATGCGCCCGCGCGGTATCTTGGGAACACGCCAGATTGCTGGCGATGACCTGATAGTCCAGCCCCTCGAACTGGCGTTGGACAAGCGCGGTGCGCTGCCGGAAGGGTAATGTTTCAATGGCGGCAAGCAAGGTCTGAGTCGTCTCGTTGGCAGCCATGGTTTCCTCCATATCGGCTCCGTTTCCAGACGGCGATGCAGTATCGTCGGTCCGCTCGTGGTTGCGCGTCACCACCACCCGGCCTCTGCGTTGGCGGTCGCGCGCGTAGTTCTTGGACACGTTGATGGCGATCCGCATCAACCAGGCCCGATAGTTCATCTCAGCCGGCCGATTTTGGACGCGCGGATACGCCCGGTAGGCGCGCAAGAACGTCTCCTGAAACAGATCCTGAGCGTCGTGTGGATCGCGGGTAAAGCGCAACAGATAGCCGTACACCGCGCCCTGGTGACGCGTGACCAACTCGGCAAAGGCCTGCTGTTCGGTATGTGTCGCCATGTGTAGAGAAAGACACCTCAGCCGGCCGTTTGTGAAAACGCTTGCGCCGTCGGGAGCCAGACAGTATATGCTGCATGGGTATGCTTGCGTTCGTCACCTCGGTCGTCATGGCCTGGGCACTCGCCACGCTCTTGGCCTCCCCGCCAGCGGCGGATCGCTTGCCGGCGGCCGACTTCTTCCCCCTGGCCATGCATAATACCTGGACCCATGAGGTCAGGTTCTCGGGCGGGGACTATCACTACTACATGACCGAGACCGTCATCAAAGACAACTGGCCGCTGCTCGGCCAACAGTCCTACGTGGTTGCCGAGGACTACGAGCCGCTCACCGACCGCGCCCCTGAGGCCAGAAGCACGGTTGCCTATTTTCGCAAAAACGGATTTCTCTACCGCTATCCGTGGCTGGACTCCGAGGGCGACCGGATCTGGGACACCCGGCTGGGTCAGGGGCTGGATCAAATCATGCCGAGTCCGTTTGTGGAGAGAACACGCTGGCGCATGAACCTGAGCACCCGGGTCATGGCCAGCGGCGGGCAGAGCAGCTCATCGGCCACCGCCTGGATCGATCCGAGCGCCATACAGGTGCCGGCCGGCACCTTTCGCAACTGCCTCAGAGTCGAAACGGTGACGATCAGCTTCGTGCCAGACCCGCGCAAAAAGAGCGCGGAATTTGCGCTGCGGCATACCGAGTGGTACGCCCGGGGCGTCGGTCTGGTCAAAGCCATCAGCAGCGAAGGCACGGCGCAAAAAAGTGTGACAGAGCTGCTGAGGTATCGGATTCGTGAATAAGGAGCACCCCAATCACCATGACTGACCACGACCTGTTTGACATCATGTATACCTGCCGCAGCATGCGGCGCCTCAAACCCGACCCCGTTCCGGACGAGTTGATCTATCGCATTATCGAGGCCGGCACCCAGGCGCCGAGCGGCGGTGGCGTCCAGGCCTGGCGCTTTGTGGTGGTAACCGACCCGGAACGCAAGCAGCAGATTGCCGATCTCTACCAGCACGGCTGGCAGATTGCCCTGAAGCAGTACGCCGCAGCCAGCCTCACGCCCGAAAACGACAAAAATGTCCGCGCCGCCTCCTACCTGGCCGAGCACCTGGCCGAGGCGCCGGTGCTGCTCGTACCGTGTCTGCGGGAGCGCCGCCTGCACGCCGAGCGCAAGACAGGCCCCAACGCCCATAACTTCATTCGGATCATCAGCGGCAGCATTTACCCGGCGGTGCAGAATATCCTGCTGGCCTGCCGGGCGCTGGGTTTGGGCGCCACGCTGACCTCGGTGACCACCCAGTATGAAGCCGAGATGAAAAAAATCCTCGACCTGCCGGAGACAATCACCACCTATGCGTTGATTCCCATTGGCTACCCCATGGGCCGCTTCGGGCCGGTCACCCGCCGAGCGGTTGAAGAAGTCAGCTGGCTGAACGCCTACGGCACCCCGTTTCCCCGGCCGGCCGGCTATTCGGGCAGAAAGTCGCCAGTCTGAACAGTCTGGCCCTGCCACACAAGGAAAAGACCGTCCGCCAGCCTAGCCCACCGCCCTGAGCAACGCCTCGGCCAGAGCCTGGATATCCTCGGGACGATTATAGACGTGGGGCGACACCCGGATCGAGCTGCCGCGCTGGGATACGTACACCCGGCGCCGGCGCAGCTCGGTAAGAATGGCCGGGATCTGCCCGGCGTCGGGCAGCCGCACGCCGAACAGATGGGCGGAGCGCTCGGCACCAAGTGAGAATGGGCTGTCTGCCAACGCCTCGGCCAGCCCGCTGCTGAGCCGGGCGCAATAGGCCCGAATATTGGCGATACCCCAGCGCTCCAGCTGTTTCAGCGCTTCGAGCAGCATCGGCACCAGGATGAAGTTGGACCGCTCGCCGGCGTCAAACCGCTGCGCTCCGGGCTGAAACTCGGACTGGTAGTTGATCAGAGAGCTGAAGTCCTGACTGTTTTTGCGGGTGATCCAGTTGTGTTCGAACGGCTCGGCGTCCAGCAGTCGGTCGCCCACCACCGCAAAACAGTACTGGTAGGGACCGAACAGCCACTTGTAGCCGGCGCACACCAGCAGGTCCGGCCGTACCTGGGCGCAGTCAAACGGGACAGCCCCGATCGACTGCGTGCCATCGACAATGAACAACGCGCCGACCTCGCGTGCCCGGCGTCCAATCCGGTCCACATCAAACGGCGTACCGTCCGTCCAGTGGACCGTGCTGAGCGTCACCACTGCGGTGTTGCGGTCTATGGCGTCAAGGAGACGGGGAGTCCAACCATCGGTCGTCCCCTGCTCCGGACGCTCCACAAAACGCAGGCGCGCTCCGCCGTGCTGACACTGCGCCATCCAGGCATACACATTACTCGGAAACTCCTCGCCCGGGATGACCACGTTCTGGCCCGACCGCAGCCGCGTATTGTGACTGGCAATGGCAATGCCGTAGCTCACCGCCGGCACCAGCGCGACCCGCTCTGGCGTAGTATTGATCAACCGGGCGAACAGGCAACGCAACTCGTGTGTTTCGTCAAAAAAATCAGCCGGGACAAGCTCGGCCGGATTGACCTTGCGCCGCAGCCCGGCAATGCCGGCCGCCTCGACCGATTTCAGCAGCGGCGACATGTACGCGCAGTTGAGGTAGTGCTGGTCCTCGGGCAGGGTGAAGAGATGGCGCTGGCATTCCATAGCGGTGTCAGGCCTGTTTGACTTCAGGGAAGAGGTCCTGCTTTGGCGCGTGAGCCTTTTTCCAGACCATGACGTTGCGCGTATATTTACACACCAGAGTGCCGTCCTGTTTGACGCCGCGCGTTTCGACCTTGACAATGCCCCACTGGGGTTTGGACCGGGACTCGCGCGTTTCCAGGACTTCGGATTCGGAGTACAGGGTGTCGCCGGCAAACACCGGGTTGGGCAGGACGACATTATCCCAGCCCAGGTTAAAGCCGTTCTCGCTTACATCGGCCACGCCCAGCCCGGCCACAATCGCCAGGGTCAGCACACTATTAATCAGACACTGGCCGAACTCGGTCTGTTTGCCGTACTCGGTATTAAAATGGATCTGGTTGGTGTTATTGGTCAACAAAGTAAACCAGATATTATCGTTTTCGGTCACCGTCCGACCGAGCCGACAGCGGTACACGTCCCCGACCTCAAAATCCTCATAATAACGACCTTCCCAACCGGCTTTGACTGGCATAGTGCTTTCCTCCTGTCCGAGAACATGGGTTTCCCGGCACTCTACCACGCCCGGAGCGGGCAGGAGAAGGGGCCAGAGCTGTGGGACGCCGCCCTTCTGTGTCCAAGTACACCGTAGAATACTATCTGCTGAGAATTTGCTGCATACATCAGAAAGGTGCTATTTTAAAACATTGTTTTGTTTAATATTTCTCAAAAAGTATAGAGGGGCTCTCAGACCTAAATTAAGGAAAATCAATAGTTTATGGAGCCATACACAGTCTCCTGCAAGCTGAAATCTCGCACGTTCGGCAGAACACAAGCAGGATCGTATAGTCACATCTTATTATCGCATCACCAATCGTGCTAGAGTGCCCCGACAAGCCAACCCACCCCGCCGCTAGCGCAGTTTCATCCTATTGTGAGTCATGGGCGGAGAGGCGAAGTCGGCAGGGTATGAGGCAGGCGGGGAAGCCGGGAGCGCGGGCGTCCCGCCCGCCTCTTCAGACGTATCGGAAATCACCGAAAATGCTCTAGGGTCCGGACTCAT
>JAAXHF010000281.1 GCA_012271025.1 Deltaproteobacteria bacterium
CGCAACCGAGTGCAAACGGCCAGTACAGCTAGGAGGACGGTATGCAGGAGACCATTCTGGTGGTTGATGACGAGGAACAGATCCGGACCACCCTGCGCGGCATCCTGGCGGATGAGGGATTTCAGGTCTTGGACACCGGTGACGGGACCCGGATCCTCGATTTGGTCCGCACCCGTCAACCCCGTCTGGTCATTCTCGATATCTGGATGCCACAGCTCGACGGGATCAGTCTGCTCGAACAGCTGAAAACGCAGCAGCCGGAGCTGCCGGTCATCGTCATTTCCGGCCACGGGACGATTGAGACGGCAGTCCGGGCAACCAAGCTGGGGGCGACCGATTTTATTGAAAAACCGTTCTCGCTCGAAGCCCTGCTGCGCTCGGTGTATCGGGCGATTGGACGTGAGGCGGCGGGTTCTGCAGCCCGAGGAGAATCCCGCGAGCTGCCACCCAGCCGTCAGGCTGCCGTGCGGCCGCGCGAGCGTGTGCAGGCCCGGACCATTGGCCGCAGTGTCGTGCTGCGCGGTCAGGGCTTGCACTCCGGTATGCGCACCGGGGTGATCCTCCAGCCGCTGCCACCCGGGAGCGGGATTGTGTTCGGCTCTTTATCGACCGATGTGGTCATTCCGGCCTCGGTCGACTATGTCGGCTCGACCGGCTATGCGACAAGTTTGTACCGGGACGGCGCCGTGGCCCGGACGATTGAGCATCTGATGGCGGCCCTGCACGGCTATGGCATCAGCAATCTGATGGTCAAGATGCAGGATGAGATTCCGATTCTGGACGGCTCGGCGCGTGAGTTCTGTCAGCTGCTCGACGAAGCCGGCGTCGTCGAGCAGGACGAGACGGTCGAGGTCATTGCGGTTGACCGGCCGTATCAGGTTGGCGACGGGGGAGGCGGTAAGAGGCTGTGCATTGAGCCGGCCGACCATTTCTCGGTCCGTTATATTCTCGAGTATCCCCCACCGGTTGGCCGTCAGGAGCACTGCTATGTCCACCACGGGACCGAGAGCTTTGATGCCGAAATTGCCCCGGCCCGCACCTTCGGATTTTTGAAAGAAGTCCAGGCCCTGGAACAGATGGGCTTGGCCAACGGTGGACGGCTGGACAACTGCATTTTGATCGGCGACCAGGGCGTGATTAACCCCCCGCTGCGTTTTGACGACGAACTCGCCCGCCATAAAATCCTGGACCTGATTGGCGACCTCTACCTGTTGGGCCGGCCGCTGCGGGCCAAGGTGACGGCCGACCGGACCGGCCATAGCGATAATATCGCCCTGGTTCGAGTCCTGCGCGAGGGGCTGGGCTTGCTCCCGACGCTGCACTGAAGAGCCGCTGAAGGGCGGTCAGCACGCGCCTGTGTGGAAAACCGGCTCTGACCGGCTATGATGGAGGCATGCTCAAACGCTGGCTCTACCTCAGCCTCGCTGGCTGTCTCCTTTTTGCGCTCCCTGTCGGATTGGTGGCCGACGGCTTTGGCCAGAGCCGTCCGTCCTTCAGCCAGATTGTCCGCTACGTCCAACTCGCCCAGCTCGAACGGGTGACCGACCGTCTGCGCTCGGCCATCCCCAACCCGCCTCAGTTTGAACTGCTGGTATTTGACGATCCGTCCATCAACGCCGGAGCCACCTCCGGTCGCGTCATGGTTTCGACCGGCATGCTGAACTTTGTCCGTTCGGACGACGAGCTGGCCGTGATTGTCGGCCATGAAATTGCCCATCTCAGCCTGGACCACGTGTCGCAGGGCGTCTTCAGGTCCAGCCTGCTCGGGCTGGCCAGCCTGCTGGTGGACAGCATCTATCCGGGCATAGGCCTGCTGACCGGTCAGGTCGGGCGTCTGTTTTTGAATCACTACAACCAGGACCAGGAGCGTGCGGCGGACGCGCTCGGTCTGCGCTACGCGTTTGACGCCGGGTATGATCCCCGGGCCGGGGCTGAGGTCATGCGTCGCATGGCTCGCGAGGTGCCGGAAACCGCGACGGCCGGATTTTTCTCGTCGCATCCGTCCTCCCCGGAGCGGGCGACAACGCTGCGTCAACTCGCCGCCCGGCTGACGGCGAACAGCCCCGGTCCGTCGCCCGTCGCCCTGTCGCCTCCGTCCCCGCCGGCGCCCCGGTTCGAGCGGGACGAAGACGCCTGCCGCCGGGCGCGGTCGTACTTCTACCGGGCTCTGGCCGCCCGCTCTCTGCGCCAGAAAGCGCGGCTCTACGACTGGGGCCTGGGTATCTGTCCGCACAGCCCGCGGGCGCGTTTTGAACTGGCCGAGGTGTATACCCGTCTGGGCCAGACCGAGCGCGCGGCCGCCCAACTCCGGGCGGTGCTGCGCTATGACCCGGCCTATCCCGGCGCCCGGCAGCGCCTGCGCAGCTTGCAGCAGCGCTGAGGTCGCGTGCTCAGGATTGCTTGCCGGCCGCGATAATCTCACGGACCATCTCAGAAAGCGACGCCGTCGGCGGGGCTGGTTGGGCTGTCGGCGGTCGCACGAGCGCCCGGAAGAGGCTCGACTCGCGCCGAAAAAACCCCTCGGTGTGGTACGACTCGCGCAGCCCCAGGTAGGTGAAATCGAGGTGATGGCAGACCTCGTGCAGCAGGGTGCGCAAATAGGTCCGAAAGGCCACGACCTGGCCGCGTTTGGCGGTGCGCATCCAGACCTGAATGGAATCCTTGCGGCTGCCGTTGTTGTACTGGGTGTACAGGCCGTGCAGCTCGCCGCGGCGATTTGACGGGCGCACCCCCTGGACCTGGACCCGCACGCTGCGTACACCGAGCCGCCGACATATCTGGTTCACGATTCGCTGAGACAGGGCCTGGACCTGAGGCCGGTCGTCCCGCCCCAGGGCGTCGGTCAGACTGGTCACCGCGTCCGACAGGTGGGGGCTGGGAGGCAGCTCAATGGAGCTGATGGCGGCACTGCGGGCATAGATCCGTTGCTGCACTGGACTCAGTCTGGTCCGCCAATTCCGCATCCGCCTCTCCCTGATAGGGCGCCATTGTGGCCCGAACGGGCGGACACCGCAAGCCGACCGAAATTCTTTTCTTGGTGCCTGAAATAGCGTACAGTAGGCCCTTATTTCATACCTCATAACAGGCAGGAGGCAGCATGCGATCCCTCGTCAGACGCTGGAGCTGTGTGACCCTGGTCATGCTCGTAGCCGGCACGCCTATGCGAGTCGCCGCGTGTTTTGCCGATTTCTTTCCCAAGCAGAAGGTTGGTCAGGAGATAACGCTGACCGGCCAGTTTCACCGTTTTTCCTATACGCGGCGCTTTTTTCGGCGCGACCCCAGGACCGGCCAGGTGGACTATTTTACCTTTTTTGGGGTAGTGGTCGTGCCGACCACGATTATCGGCAATGGGACCATGTCGCAGGAGCCGAAGCAGATCGATTCCCTGCTGTTGCTGTATCCCGACGAGGAGCTGGTCCGAGGTCTGCCGGAGACGGGGGATCAGATCTGGTTCACCGGCACACTGCTCGGCTATCAACACGGGGCGAGCGGCATTACCGAAGCCTTCGGCATTGGCGGGATGCCCTATATTCTGCTCAAGGGCTTCTCTGACCAGGCGCCGGTGCCCTGAACTGTCCGGCGGCCTTGCCAAGACGTAAAAAAATCTGCACGGTCAGAGCAATATGGCGTGGGATGCGTGGTTTACCCTGGCGGTTGTGGTCGTCGGTGACGGGGCCTTGATGCGGGACCTGCTGGCCCCGGATCTGATCTTTGTGGGGATGCTGGCCGTGCTGCTGGCGAGCGGGATCGTGTCGCCCCAGGAGGCGTTTGTCGGGTTTTCCAATCCGGCAATTCTCGCCATCGGCGCCCTGTTCGTGATGGCCGGTGCGCTCCAGCATACCGGCGCTCTGGGCTTTGTGGCAACGCGGCTGTTCGGCCAGATTACCAGCCACCGGCGCGCCCTGCTGCGCATGATGCTGCCCACCGCCGGCATCTCGGCCTTTTTGAACAACACCCCGATTGTGGCCATGTTCACGCCGGTGGTGTTTGACTGGGCGCGACGCCATCAGGTGTCGCCGTCGCGCTTTCTCATTCCGCTGTCCTACGCGACGATTCTGGGCGGGGCGTGCACCCTGATCGGAACCTCGACCAATATGGTCGTCAACGGCTTGCTGGTCGGCGCCGGGCAGCCGGGCATGTCCTTCTTTGAGTTGAGCGCGGTCGGGGTGCCGTGTGCCCTGGTCGGCGTGGGCTTTGTGGTACTTGCCGGCCGCGTCCTGCTGCCCGACCGCAAGGAGCTGCTGGAGAGTCTGGGCGAAACGCGCCGCGAGTATCTGGTCGAGCTTGAGGTGACGGCCGAGTGTCCCCTGGTCGGCCACCAGATCGAAGAGGCCGGTCTGCGCCACCTGCCCGGCCTGTTTCTGGTGCGGATTGAGCGACCCGAGGGAACCGTCTCTCCGGTCGGGCCGCAAGAGCGGATTCGGGTCGCCGACCGGCTGGTCTTTACCGGGGTGGTAGCGACGATTGTCGATCTGCAAAAGATCCGGGGACTGGTGCCGGCCGGGGATCACCGCGACGGAGTCGAACGGGTCGGGGAGGGCAATAATCTGAGCGAGGCGGTCATTTCTGAGGACTCGCCGCTCAACGGGGTCACGATTCGAGACGCCAATTTCCGTACCCGCTACGGCGCAGCCGTGGTCGCTGTGCACCGTGGCGGGCGCCGGCTGAGCGGAAAAATCGGCGATATTCTGCTCCGCGCTGGAGATACCCTGTTGCTCGAAGCCTCGGCCGGTTTTGCCCGCACCTACCGCAACTCGGCCGATTTCTATCTAGTGTCCGAGGTCGATAACAGCGCGCCGCCGCGGTACGACAAGGCCATTCCGGCCCTGCTGGCCCTGCTCGTCCTCATCACGACCGTGACCATGGGGATATTGCCGATGATGACGGCAGCCCTGCTGGCCGCGTTTGGCGTCATCGCGTGCGGCTGTCTGTCGGTGGGCGAGACCCGCCGCGTTGTCGATGTCTCGGTCTTGATTCTCATCGCCGCCGCATTCGGGGTTGGCCGGGCGCTGGACAAGACTGGGGCGGCTGAATTTCTGGCCTCGTTTCTGGTCGAGGTCGGCGCTGGGCTGGGGCCGGTAGGGGTGCTGGCCCTGGTGTATCTGGTCACCCTGGTCTTCACCGAGTGTATCTCTCACGCCCCGGCCGCAGTCCTGATGTTTCCCATTGCGGCCGAGACCGCCGAGCAGTTCGGGGTCGATGTGCGACCGTTTGCGATCACGATTGCGATTGCCGCCTCGGCCGCGTTCGCCTCGCCGCTCAGCTACCAGACCCACCTGATGGTCTACGGACCGGGCGGCTACCGCTTTACCGATTTTCTGAAAATCGGCATCCCGCTCGATCTGCTGATCTTCGCCGTGGCCATGATCTGCATTCCGTGGATGTGGCCCTTCTGAGCCGTCCGGCCGCAAGGTCGCGGTCAGTCAGGTGAAGCGCGGCATGACTTTTTCGGCGAACAGCTCAAAGCTGCGCAGCACCACGTCGCGGGGCAGCAGGCCGTCGCCAATCAGGAAGAACATTTCGTCGGTGCCGATTTTGATCGCCAGCTCGATTTTACGCGACACGCTGTCCGCGTTTCCGATCAGTGGCTCGGCCACCCCCAGGCCGAACGGAATGCCCCATTTCTCCCAGAACCAGCGAGTGTCGGCCAGGGCGTGCTGGGTCTGGGCGGCGCTGTCCGTCACCACCAGCTGGCCGCCCAGGGCCAGCTCGGTGCCGGGCGGAACGGTGCGGCCGGCCTTATCGGCCTCTTCACGGTAGATGCTCTGCAGCCGGGCGCACAGCTCTTCGTGCAGAAGAATGATGATCGGTTTGCCGCCCTCGCGCGCCCAGTAGCGAATCGACTCGGTGTTATGGGTAAACCCGGCGTACAGCGGCGGGTAGGGCTTCTGGTAGGGGCGCGGGGCGATGCCGACCTGTTCGATACGCATATCCTGCGTCACCCCGGCGCCGTAGCGGGTATAGGCTTCCATGGGATGCGGGTTTGTGGCGCCTGGAGGCGGAAACTGCCAGAACTCGCCCCGGTGGCAAAAGGTGTCCTGGGTCCAGGCTTTCTTGATGATCGCCACGCCTTCTTCAAACACCCGCCGGTTGAGCAGGTCGGAGGCCTGTTTTTTATTCCAGTGGCCGACCGCCTCGACGCCCGGCCGGGTGGCATAGTTCTGGACCCAGCGCGCCTGATAGCCGCGGACAAAGGCGACGTTGAGCCGGCCTTGCAGCATATGATCCATCATGGCCACATCCTCGGCCACCCGCAGCGGGTTGTGGGTGTTGAGCACATAGCCCAGCACGTCGACGCGCAGCCGCTCGGAATGCTGGCCGATGAACATGCTCAGCAGACCGGGGCTGCCGGTCGCCTCCATCCCCTCGATCTGCAGGTGATGCTCGGGATGGCCGAAGCCAGCAAAGCCGGCCTGGTCACACAGCCGGACGTAGTCCTTGAGATCGTTCAGCATGCGCTGGTACAGGGCCGGGTTTTTCCCGGCCATGCCGGCCTCCAGCTCCGGGCGGGTGCCGACCGTCCCGTAGGCAATGGCGTGAAATTTCATCGTGTCCCTTTCAGCTCATATTCCATTCCAGAATCAGACGGGGGCTTATGGGCAGAGGTCTTCGCTAAGAAAGCCTGCATCGTCCTTAGTTTTGTAGATTTTCCCTCCAGGGATGATTCTTTCAAAATCAGCCCGCAGTTTGTTATCTCCTGCGACTAACAAGGTAACTTCGGCCACCAAGGCTAGAGCGAGAACATCCGGGTCGTTCGATTTATAACTCGGTAGATTTTCTTTTTCTTCCATGACGGTTTGGCGAGGGTAGCTTATAATTTTCCCTGCTCTCCGATACTCCTTAAACTTGTCATTCATTCTTCTGCTTTGTCTCAATTCCTTCTTTATATTACCTATTGAAGAATAGGCTATTTTGCCATTCTTGGTATTCAGCCATTCTCTCACAGGTTTCATGTCTTGATTCTCTGCGTTGAGAAAATCGCCATATCTACTTGCGTCCAGAATGAGGCACATAATTCTGCTTTCAATCAAGATCGAGCAATCTGTCGGATTCTTTGAGGAAAAATTCCCGGTAACTACTTGGTGCACCGATGAGATTCGCCTGTTCGTCAAATTCAATATTGTAGACCCTGACGCTGTTGCCGGCTGGCTCCAGATAAATGAGCGAAACGTCTTCTGGTGTTATTCTTCTGTTCATGATCTCAATACGAGCTCGATCGATCATATAGTCGCTATGCGTCTCAACTAAAAATTTATGACTCCTCCGCTTGACCAGATCAATCAACAGGGACGATAACTCTGCTTGCCCCCTTGGATGTAGATGAACCTCTGGCTGTTGCATCAGAAATGTCATGCTTGAGTTTTCATTGAATACGCGTACGAGAATAGGAAGAAGTTGGTTAACACCGTACCCTACATCTATCATATTAACCTTCGGTCCTTTGACTTTAATTTGTAGCTGGAAAGGATCACCCACCGATTTTCCGAGTCTCCTAACGTCGATGTCCGCGAACAGCCCTGAAGCTGCGCCGAATTTTGTCAAGCCTCTCTTGAGTTCTTCCCACGCCTTCTTGTCGGCCCTAAACATATTCATAAGCACCATCGGAATATCGCTGCCCTCTGGACTCGTAACTTCTTTCAGAGGGTTGTAGGTCCGCTGTAGTTTGGAGCGTATTGGCGCGAAACTGTAGCTATCTGATCCATACGGATCATACCATCTTCTCTCAAAGAGATTCCGGAGGCTTTCTAGCCACAGATGGAATTGTTCTTCCATAGATGATGAGCTCTTTTGGCTCCTCCTAACTATGACATCCGCATAATCCAAAATTTCAAAGGCGCTCATATCATTAAAAGGCGCAGGCATCTTGACGCGAAAAAATTTGTTTTCATTCTTTTCAGAAAAATCGAGGACTTCAAAAAAATCGAGGACTTCAAAGCCGAGGCGGGAGGTGCCATGTTCATCCGATCCTTCGTCTTCTTGTTTCTCCCCGACAAAGACGACCTCACTGTTGGGGAAAATCAGTCTCTGCTCCTGGACGACAGGCTCAGAGCCTTTTTCTTTTTCCGTCAGTGTCAGCAAGTACTGAATCCTTTCTCCTTTCTTGCCAGCTGTGAATTCAAAGCCCAGCACGAAACTTCTCTTTTTGGGATTAGCTCTCTTCACAATATCGGCGAAAGCGCCCATCTGATACGGCTCGATGTTGAAATCCAAACGTGAACCAAACGCTCTCGATCTCGCAAAAATGGACAAGGTTTGAAGACAGCCGAGAACGGTAGATTTTCCCGTACTGTTCTCACCGACCAGAAAGGTTAGGGGACGGATACTGAACTCTTGTCTACCGGCGAAACAACGAACGTCTTCGATTATCAATTTTCGGATGTTCACACCGTCACCTCCACAATTGTCATGGTGTCGTTGCCGAAGATGTCCACGACTTTGACGGCGATCTTGTGTCGGCCCGGCGAGTATTCGTAGGCGACGCTCTTCAAATCCAGGCTGCGGTCTTTTTTGGTGCGGAAGCTCTGCCACTCGTTCTTGAAAATGAAATCTCCGGTCCACTGCTCCTCGCTTGCTCCTGTCTCAGGATTCTGGACGCGGATAATCTCGCGCTTGTCCTCAAACAGCAGGAAGCGGCACTTCTCCGGCAGCGATTTGTCCGCCTCCAGGTATCGGATGATCTCCTGCTTTTCCTGGTCGCCGAGCTTCAGCATCCTGTTTTCCCGGCGCGAAGTTCCCGTTGCCAGGAGACAGGGTCGGAAATCGTGGCAAACGTGCCTCGCTGTGCAATCTCCGCCAAGACTTCGGCCATCATTCGTCCTCGGTCGGATGGGGATTCTTGGGTCGATTCATCCAAGACTGTAATGTGGACTTGCCTGGCGTCGGCCTGCTGTGGAGGTTGCTCAAGCCATTCCACCCGATCATCATGCAGGATCGCTCTGTACGTGCATGACATAAGAATGTTCCTCTAAAACGGCAGGAAGCTCCGAAACAGGCTGCCGTCGTCGTCGACCTCGGGGGGTGGACCAAGCTCGTCGTCCTCGTCTGAGGCAAAGGGGTTCAGACGGGCGAACAGGCCCGGCTTGACGATCACGTCCCCCTCTCGGGGTTCCACGTCTTCGGGACTGGCATAGACCGGCATCTCTGACCGGACGTTCTCGTCAATGTACCGCTTGCCGACCAGGTGGTCTTCGTTATCGCCACCAAAAATCCAGAACGAACACCCGCTCAGCGCCAGACACCACCACACACCCAGGAACACCTGTTTCATCGCCTTCTTCTATCCTCCTCGTGACCCGGACGGCTCATTCGGCCGGGGGGCCGAACAGGGTGCGCAGACTGATGTCGCCGAGCAGCAGGAAAACGGCGGCAATAATCATGATGTTGTCCAGCGGATGCAGCTGCTTGCGCTGGCCCTCCCGCTTCTGGGACACCAGCTCGTGAGGGGGCGGGTCGAGCTTGCCGCCGCTGCCCTCGGCCAGGGCGCGCAGCAGGTCGCGGTTGGGGTGCTGTTGGCGGTACTCGTCGAGCGAGGCATCGGCCGTGCGGCTGACCATGACGGTCTGGGTCTTCTGGTTGACGACCTGGCCGTCTTTGCGCTTGATGATCGTGACCGGAAAACTGCCCTGCTGCCGGCGGGCCATGACCGCCTCGTACACCCGTGGGGCGACCGGCATCAGGGTGATCAGATCGCTGGTCGCGCCGCGGGGCAGGCGGGCCTGCAGAATGCCGTCCTGGTCGCTGTCGTACGACTCCACCCGCAGCACGGTCCGGTTGCGCCGCTGGGGCATGCTGATCCGGTATTCCCAGGCCGTCTCGTCGCGCATTGACCAGCGCACGGCCTGCGACCAGAACTTGCCGAAACCCGGCCAGCGGATCCAGTTGCCCGCCCCGCTGCCGCTGGGATCGAAGGTCACGGCCACGACCTTGCCCAGCCCATACTGCCAGGTGGCCAGAATCGGGTCGCGTTCTTCCTTGGCATCGGTATACAGCTGGACTTTTGCTCCCTGCTTGGGATTGGTCAACATGTATTCGTCGAGGTCGGGGAAGTCGTGCAGGCCGCTCAGGATCTGGCCGCGCACGCCGACCAGGGGCTGGATCTGTTTGGGCTCCTGATCCTCCTCGTTCTCGTCGTCCTCGTCGTCCTCACCCAGGGTCTGCCGGGTGTCCTTGACC
>JAAXHF010000701.1 GCA_012271025.1 Deltaproteobacteria bacterium
AACCAGATCGGCAGCCAGCCGTCGGCCACCTCGGCCGTCAGCCGCACGCTGCGCGGCTGCATGGTGGCCAGATAGACCGGCAGTTGGCGGGTGTGCAGGATGGATTTCAGCGGTTTGCCCAGGCCGGTCGCCCCCGGTCCCTGATAGGGCAGCTGATAGGCTTTGCCGTCCAGGCTGACCGGTTCCTCCCGCGCCCAGATCTTGCGCAGAATCTCGACATACTCGCGCAGCCGGGCCACCGGCTTGTCGTACGGCGTGCCGTGCCAGCCCTCGATGACCTGTGGACCCGACAGCCCCAGGCCGACCAGAACCCGGCCCTCGGACAGGGCATCGAGGGTTGACATGGTCATCGCGCACATGGCCGGGGTGCGTCCGGCCAGCTGCATGATGCCGGTGCCGAGCTTCAGCCGCGTCGTCTTGGCCGCCAGGTAGGCCAGCGGGGTCACCGCGTCCGAGCCGTAGGCTTCGGCGCTCCATACCGAGTCATAGCCGAGCCGCTCGGCCTCAAGAATATGTTCCATCGGCAGCCGAATCTGTCCGCCGGAATAGCCGATCCCAATACCCAGTTTCATACCCAACCCCCTTGCTGCGCGTCAGTTGCTGGGCCTACCGCTATCGGTGGGCTGGCGGGGAGTCAAGCCGGGGGGTATCCGGGCCGGATTTTCGGGCCCAGCTTTCGATTGACACCAGACCCCGCAATGACCGAAAATGGGACGCATGAACGAATCAATCAATACCAAACAGCTGCGGTCTCGCTTGGGCAGCTATCTGACCCAGGTCGAGCAAGGTCTCACCCTGGTTGTGACTCGGCAAGGACAGGCCATTGCCGAGCTGCGGCCCTACGGGGGAGCCCAGGAGCAAAACGGCCACGCCGAACCGGACGCCGCGCCCCCGGCCGACCCGCCATCCATGCCGCCAGGCATGAGCGCGCTGGGTCTGACCGCCTATCAGTACAATCTGGACAAACCTGAAGAACCGACACCGGACGAGTCTGCGGCGGAGCAGGCCGAGCAGAACGACCACGCCGAACCGCTTGAGGCGGACAGCGCCGAGCCTCCTCCTCCTTCGCCGCCGGCCAAGCGTCGCCGCGCGAGCCGTTCCGGCAAGCCGAAGCGCCGGACCGCTGCCCGGAAAAAATCTTCTTAATACCTGGATACCCGGTGTGCCCGGCCAGCCTACAGCCGGCGCTCCAGCGCCCACAGGATCAGCTCGGTGACCCCGTCCTCGCCCCATTCGCCGGAGTCAAGCTGTAGATGGTAGCCCTGGGGGTCGCGCCATTCGGCCTGGTAGCAGTTGTGGACATAGTCGGTCCGCAGCTTATCCATGCCGGCAATCCGCCGCTCGGCCTCTGTATGGGTCAGCTTTTCGACCTCCATAGCGCGCTTGATGCGCGCCTCCATGGGGGCGAACACAAAGACGTGCAGGGTATTCGGTCGCTCGGCCAGAATATAGTTGCTGGCCCGCCCGACAATGATCGCCTTGCCCTCTGTGGCGACATCTTCGATCAGCCTGCGGGTCAGCCGGGCCAGCTGCGTATCGCTCAGGCGCAGCGGGGGAGGAATGTTATAGGCGGTCTCAAAGCCGCCCACGCCAAAAAAGCCGACCGCCCGCTCAATGAATGAGCCGACCCGCTCGTCTTTGTTTTCCACATAGCCTTCGGCAACGTGTTGCTGCGAGGCAATCGCCCGCACGATCTCTTTATCCCAGACTGACCAGCCCAGCCGCTGACCGAGTGCACGGGCGATGAGACTGCCGCCGCTCCCGTACTGGTGCGACAGGGTGAGCATCGGCGCTGTTGTGGTCATGGTGTGTTCCTTTCGTGTGTCATCCGCCGCGCTGAACCTTCAGGCGCTGCTGACTCTCGCTAGCAAGCAAACACGCACAGTGCAAGTACAGATACCCGGGCCTGTGTATCCCGCGCCTGCGGTCTGATTTACACTGAGCGGGCGCCCGCTCCCCCGATCTTCGGCGTGCGCAGGAAAGGCGTGGCATGCGATACATCCTGGCCCTCGATCAGGGCACGAGTAGCTCGCGGGCGGTTGTGGTTGACCGGGCCGGTCGTGTTCGAGCCGTGGCCCAGCGCGAGCTGAGCCCGGTCTATCCCCAGCCCGGCTGGGTTGAACAGGACCCGAACGAAATCTGGGCGTCTCAGGCGGCGGTGGTGGGTGAAGTCCTCCAGGCCGCCCGGCTGTCGGGCGCGGACATCGCGGCCATGGGAATCAGCAACCAGCGCGAGACGACTATTGTCTGGGATCGGCAGACCGGTCGGCCGATCTGGAATGCCATCGTGTGGCAAGACCGTCGTACCGCCGAGCTGTGCGGCCGGCTGCGGGACGAGGGCCGGGCAGACCTGTTCCGGCGCAAAACCGGTCTGGTCCTGGACGCCTACTTTTCGGGCACCAAGCTGGCCTGGCTGCTCGACCGGGTGCCGGACGCCCGGCGTCGGGCCGAACAGGGGCGGCTGGCCTTTGGCACGGTTGACAGCTGGCTGGTGTGGCAGCTGACCAAGGGGCGGGCGCACCTGACCGATGTGACCAACGCCTCGCGGACCCTGTTGTACAATATCCATACCGGCGAGTGGGATGCCGAGCTGCTCGAAGTCCTGAACATTCCGCCCGGCCTGCTGCCCGAGGTGCGGCCCTCAAGCCAGGTGTGTGCCGAGACTGCAACCGAGCTGTGGGGGGCGGCCATCCCGATCGCCGGCTTGGCCGGCGACCAGCAGGCGGCCCTGTTCGGTCAGCGCTGCCATACGCCGGGCACGGTCAAGAACACGTATGGCACGGGCTGTTTTCTGCTCATGCCGACCGGCGCCCGGGCGGTTCGCTCCGACCACCGGCTGCTGACCACCCCGGCCTGGCAGCTCAGCGGACGGACGCTCTACGCGCTCGAGGGCAGCGTGTTTATCGGTGGGGCGGTTGTCCAGTGGCTGCGCGACGGCCTGGGAATGATTCGCGCCTCGGCCGAGGTCGAGCCCCTGGCCGCCAGCGTGCCCGACACCGGCGGCGTGTACCTGGTGCCGGCGTTTGCCGGGCTCGGCGCACCGCACTGGGACCCCTACGCCCGTGGCACCCTGGTCGGCTTGACGCGGGGAACGAGCGCCGCCCACATCGCCCGCGCCGCGCTGGAAAGCATCGCCTATCAGTCGCGCGATGTGGTCGCCGCCATGGAGGCCGACGCCGGGCTGAGCCTGACCGAGCTGCGGGTTGACGGCGGGGCAACGGCCAACAATCTGCTCATGCAGTTTCAGGCCGATATTCTCGGCGTCCCGGTGGTCCGTCCCCGGGTTACGGAGACGAGCGCCCTGGGAGCCGCCTATCTGGCCGGTCTGGCCGTTGGCTACTGGACGGACCAGAGCCAGCTGGACGCCCAGTGGCAGGTCGAGCGGATCTTCGAGCCAAGCATGCCGGCGGATCGGCGTACCGCCCTGATTGCCGACTGGCAGCGGGCGGTCGAGCGGGCCAAGGCGTGGGCGACGCCGTAAAGGGCAGACAGCTGCGTACCGCCTAGCCGATCCACTCGGCCATGCGCTCGCCGAGCATGATCGCCGTGGCGTTGGCCGGACGGCGGACCACGTTGGGCTGAATGGAGGTATCGGCCACCCGCAGCCCGTCCACACCGCGCACCCGGCCGAACTGATCGACCACTGCGGTCAGGTCAGCGTCCGGTCCCATTTTGCAGCTGCCCGACATGTGGATGGCGGTCCCCAGCGTCGTATACATCCAGTGATCCAGAGCCTGATCCGTGGCCAGCTGGGCATCGTTGGGCACCGTCCGCTCCGACACCAGCGGCTTGAACACGCGGCTGTCCATGAGGTCGATGACCAGCCGAACCCCCTCGCGCATGCGCTGACGGTCGAGCGGGTCGGACAGATAGTGATAGTGCAGCTCGGGCTGGACATACGGGTCGGCCGAGACGAGGCGCATCTCGCCCTTGCTGCGCGCTTCCTGAAGCGAGCTGCCGATCATCAGGTCGCGCCCGCGCCGAACCTGCTCGAACAGCCGCTTGACCGAAATCCCGCGCATGGCGGCCAGGGTTTTGAAGGGATGGCGCAAAAAGGACGGCAGGCCGGGCAGCTGGGCGCCGTCCTTGCGACTGGCGGTGACAAACGAGTCGGTCATCGAAAAGCAGAACGGCAGGATTTCCATGTCGCCCCGGGTGGTCGAGCCCTCGGCGGTGTAGTGCAGGCCGGTTTGCAGCATCGGCATGCCCGGATAGGTGTGGGGCGTCTTCCTGGTCTTGTACATGATCATCACCGCCGGGTGATCGGTGAAGTCTTTGCCCACGTAGGGCGAGTCGTGCAGCACCGGGATATCATATTGGCGCAGCTCGTCGGCCGGCCCAATGCCCGACAGCAGCAGCAGGTGGGGCGACTTGACCGCGCCGGCACTGAGGATGATCTCCCCGCCGTGCACGACTTGGCGCTCGCCCCGTCTATCGACCTCCACCCCGACCGCCCGGCGACCCTCAAACACCACCCGTCTGACGTGGGACTCGCCCCACACGTGTAGATTTGAGCGGTGCAGGTTGGGCGTCAGATAGGTCACCGCAGTATTCATCCGAATCCCGTCGATGTTGTTGAGCGGCAGGGAGCCGACCCCGATGGAGTCGGGATGGTTCATGTCCGGGTCTTCGGGGTGACCGGCGTCCAGACAGGCCTGGACAAAGGCCTGCTGGATCGCGTTCCACTCGCCCGGCTTGGGCCGCCGGACTGGAATCGGGCCGTCGGCGCCGTGGAAATCGTTCTGGATGGCCTGATCCTGGATATCCTGGTCGGCCTCCAGCTTCTTGAAATAGGGCAGGACTTTGTCATACGTCCAGGCGTCGTTGCCCAGCTCGGCCCAGCCGTCAAAGTCCTGCGGCACGCCGCGGATGAAGACCGTGCCATTCAGGGCGCTTGAGCCGCCGACGACTTTTCCGCGCGGCACCGAGTAGGGCAGTTCGGGGGTCAGGTTGGCCTTGAACGACCAGTTGTTGGGGTGACCGGGAAAACTCGAGGCCATGGAGCCGCCCTGTTGCAGGACATCGGGAAACTCGTCAATGCGTTCATAGTGCGGGCCGGCGTCTAGCAGCAGGACCGAGCACTGGGGATTTTCTGATAGCCGGGCCGCCAGCGGACAACCGGCCGAGCCGGCTCCAACGATGATCACGTCGTACTCCATAGCTCTTCCTCACGATTCCCTTTCAAAGGAAATCGTAATCACAACGCGCTATCTCAGAGGACATCACGATTTCCTTTCCAGCCAACAGCTGGGCGATTATCGGGCGGGCTGCTGCGGGCTGTCAAGCTGTGCCTCGTGTGGGTGGTGTCTCACTTTGCAATGCTCTTTTCGGGGAGGAGGCGGGCAATCATTGGCGAACTGAGACACTCCCCTCCTGCGTCCTTTTTTGGTGGTGCTCGGCGGCGTTGGGAAAAAAGAGCTGCTGCCCGTCAATCACATAGGCGGCGATCAGCCGTTGCGCCTCGGGACCGATCAGCCAGTCGATAAACGCCTGAGCCTGGGTGGCTTTGACGTGGGGATGCCTGACCGGGTTGACCAGGATGACGCTGTACTGATTGCGCAGCCGGGAGTCACCCTCGACCAGCACCCGCAGGTCGGCCTTGTTCCGGAAGCTGATCCACGTGCCTCGGTCGGTCAGGGTATAGCCCGCCATGCCAACCGTGGTGTTCAGGGTCGCGCCCATGCCCGAGCCGGTCTCCCGGTACCAGCTGCCGCTGGCTGCGGTGGGGTCAAGACCGCTGAGCCGCCACAGGCTCTGCTCTTTTTTATGCGTGCCGCTGTCGTCGCCGCGCGATACAAACACCGCCCGGCTGGTGGCGATTCGTGTCAGCGCCGCCGGCGCATCGCTCAACCCGCCGACGCCGGCCGGGTCGGCCGCCGGTCCGACAATCACGAAATCGTTGGACATCACCGCCTGTCGTTTCACACCCCAGCCGTCGGCCACAAACTGCTCCTCGGCAGCCTTGGCGTGGACGAAGACGACATCGGCGTCGCCATTCCGGGCGTTTCTCAGGGCTTGGCCGGTCCCGACCGCCACCACCCGAACCTGAGTGCCGGTCCGACTCTGAAAGTGGGGCAGCAGGTAGTCGAACAGACCCGAGTTCTGGGTCGAGGTGGTGGACTGGACGACGATGAACGGCTCCGCAGCCTGAGCCAGCCCAGCCCCGAGCGCCATGACGACACCTATTGCAGGCAGGAGCAGCGTGAAACGGAGGGGGCGGGACATGGTGGTCTCTTCTATCGGTCTGAAACGCGGTCGCGGCCTACAGCACCAGCCGCCCCTCAAGATAGGCCCGGGCCGGTTCCGAGCGTGGACGTGCAAAGAACTCTTCGGCCGGGGTATGCTCGGCAATCCGGCCGTGGTGAACAAACACGACCTCGTCGGCGATCCGCCGGGCTTGGCCGATATCGTGGGTGACCAGCATGATTTTGGCTCCCCGGCTGTCCGCGGTGTGGATCAGGCTTTCTATGGCGGCCACCGCAGCCGGGTCGAGACTGGCGGTCGGCTCATCAAGCAGCAACACCTCCGGCTCCAGGCCGAGCGCTCGCACCAGGGCCAGCCGCTGCTGCTCACCGGCCGACAGCACCCGGGCCGGGCGGCTGGCGACAGCGGACAGACCGGCCAACTCAAGCAGTCGGGCCAAGCGCTGGGAGCGATCCTCGGACGGAGCCGGCCGCAGCCCCAGGGCAAAACGCAGATTGGCCCTGACCGAGCGACGCAGCAGTACCGGACGTTGAAAGACCATGGCCTGACGCCGTCGCACGGCCGCCCCCCAGCCCGTCTGTCCCCACGCAATCGTGCCCGAGGTCGGTCGCAACAGTCCGTGCAAGAGCCGCAACAGCAGGCTTTTTCCCGCGCCGTTGGCGCCCATGATCACCGTGCGGGGACCGGCTTCCAGTCTCAGGTCAATCCCTCTGATCAGCGCGGTTCCGCTCACGCTATACACCAACTGGCTCACCCGCAGCGGCAGCATAGCCTGACCTGTGTGATCAGGCACAGAGGCTGAACCCCCTGTGAGCGGAGGAGCCTCGGCCTCCTTCGGACTAGCCATACGCCCACCTGTTTGCCGTCCCGCGCAAGACCGCCACCGCCAGGTTGACCGCCAGGGCCAGCGTGATCAGGATGAGTCCGAGGGCCAGGGCCAGGGGCAGATCGCCCTTCGAGGTTTCCAGGGCGATGGCCGTGGTCATCACCCGGGTCACGTGTCTGATGTTGCCGCCGACGATGATCACCGCCCCGACCTCGGCGATGGCGCGGCCGAAACCGGCCAGGGCAACCGTCAGCAGGCTGTAGCGCGCGTCCCACAGCAGAACCCGGATCGCGGTCAGGGCCGGGACACACAGCGAGACGAACTGCTCGGCATACTCGGTGTGGAGGTCTTCAAGCGCCTGCCGCGTCAGAGCCGCCACCAGCGGAGTAACCAGCACGGTTTGCGCAATAATCATCGCCGTTGGCGAGTACAGCAGACGCAGCCAACCGAAGGGTCCGGCGTGTGACAGCAGCAGATACACACACAGACCCACGACGACCGGCGGCAGCCCCATCAGGGCGTTCAGCAGCACGACGGCAGCGCCGCGACCCGGGAAGCGACCGGTGGCCAGACCGGCCCCAATCGGCAGACCCAGCCCGCACGCGATCAGGACGGCCGTCAGACTGACCTGGAGGGACAAGCCGGCAATTTCAAGCAGCATCGGGTCGGCCCCGGCAATCAGTCCCCAAGCCAGGCGAAACGCGTGTCCAAAATCGTGCATGGTGAGAGCAATGGCACCGAGTATTCGCGCCTCAGAGGGTGTGAAAACAAAAGCATAACGAAGAAGCTCAGCACAGGGTAGTATGCCGGGTGGCATTTCCCCCTCAAGCCCGTTCGCCTGGGATTGAACTCTCTCGTCTTGGAATATCTCGCCCCCTGCGTGGGCGCCGTTTCACTCGAGAGATCGGGGGACTCAGCTTGACCCTGGGAACGGATTAGGGTGCAATGAACGCAGCGGCATTTTGCCGGACGAGACTCACGGTGTTGGACAGGAAACAGAGAGAAAATCTGGCCAAAATTCTCATCAATCTGGGTTCGGCAGGATTCATCGGTCTGGTTGTTGGTCGTCTTGTTTCTCCCGCAACAGTGTCTCTTACGGATATGCTGCTGGGTCTCGTCTTTTCTGGAGTCTGTTTTGTCACTGTGCTGCTCATCGAAAGAGAGGAAAAATGACTGCTCTCGGTTGGGTGTTTCTCGTGGGGAGCGTGTTGATTTTGTCGCTTGGCCTGTACGTCTACTACCAGGACAAGAAAAAGGCGAGACAAGGCTAGGGGGGGGCCAGCCCGTCGGACTGGCCTGGACCGTCTTCCCGTCCTTGCCTCTTCCCTCACACGAGTCTTCTTCCCCGGCTCGACCCGAGGCGCTCATCCCACGCAATGCGAACGGCTGCCCCGTAGCCTAGGCCTCGACGCCTCTGGCCACCTCGACCTGCACCGCGCAGTACTTGAACTCGGGGATCTTGCCGTAGGGGTCGAGGGCTTCGTTGGTCAGCAGGTTGGCCGCCGCCTCCTGATAGCAGAACGGAATGAAAATCTCTTCCCGCTGCATGCTGCTGTCGGCCCGGGCATAGGCGATCAGCTCGCCGCGGCGGGAGACGACTCTGAGCAGGTCGCCCTCCGTGCCGCCGATGCCTGCCAGGTCCTCGGGATGAATATTGATGACCGGCTCAGGTTCTATCGCGTCCAACACCCGCGAGCGGCGGGTCATGGCGCCGGTATGCCAGTGTTCGAGCTGCCGGCCGGTGATCAAGACATAGGGGAAGTCCTTGTCCGGCAGCTCGTCGGCGCTGATCAGCCGGGCCGGCACAAAGCGGCCCCGGCCGCTGGCGGTGGGAAAATCGTCCTGGAAAACGACCGGCTGGCCCGGGTCGTCCTCGCTGGTGCAGGGGTAGGTGACCGAGCTGGCGCGCTCCAGACGCTGCCAGCTGATCCCGCCGATGCTGGCCATGGCCTGGCGCATCTCGACAAACACGCTCTCGACATCGGTGTAGTGCCAGTCCAGACCCAGCCGCCGGGCGATGTCCTGCATGATGTCCAGATCCTGGCGGGCCTTGCCCGGCGGGTCGAGCGCCCGCCGACCCAGCTGCACCCGACGGTCGGTATTGGTGAACGTGCCGGTTTTCTCGGGAAAGGCCGAGGCCGGCAGCACCACGTCGGCAAAAAAGGCGGTTTCGGTCAGAAACAGGTCTTGCACCACCAGATGATCCAGCCCGGCCAGGGCTTGGCGGGCGTGGTGCAGATTGGGGTCGGACATGGCCGGGTTTTCGCCCAGGATATACATGCCTTTGATGTTTTCGGCATAAATCTGGTCGATGATCTCTGTGACGGTCAGGCCCTTCTCGTTCGAGAAATCGTCTGATCCCCAAACCTCGGTAAACTGCGCC
>JAAXHF010000422.1 GCA_012271025.1 Deltaproteobacteria bacterium
TGGTTCAATTCCTCAGATCACGAACCGCCCCATTTGCATGTGCGCAAACCGGATGCATGGGAGATACGTGTCTTTTTCGGCACGTGTAAGCGCGGCAAATTAGATTTCAGCATGAAGTTTCCCCCTTCCGGGTCTGGGTCCTTCAGGCAAAGAGCGGCGGAAAATTTTAAGCCTGGTGCTCCAGCACCGGGAGACGCTTTATGTAGAATGGGAAGCCAAAGTGGATAGAGGGAGCTGAGAATGTCGAAGATTGCTCAAATGGCCGTTTGGGCGCAAGACCCACACAGCGATGGCATCATTCCGCCTTCTTTCACCGTTTTTCGAAATCCAGATTTGGGAAGGGTTGAGGCTCGGAATATTTTCGTCCTCGCTTCTGTCGCCGACCTGCCTGCCATCAGTACGTTTGTCCGCGTCCCATATCATCGGAACCATCTCCGAGCCCTTTTCGTCCGAGAGGATGGTAACGCTCAGTTTCTACCCCAGTTGCTCGACCAGGCAGGACTCAGAATCCTTCGGAATATTCTTGTCCATTCGGGTCAGGAGGTGCCAAAGCGTGTGTTAAGGGCCTGGAGTCTTGGCTGTCCGGCCGAACTCATTGCTACTGCACAGGTCACCCATGATGAACTCTTCGTCCTGGCCTGTGACCAAAGCTTTTTCAGAGTGAGTTTTGAAGAAATGGCCGCGCTCAGGGGCATTCCGCCACAAGGCCGCTCTGAATTTACCATCTCCAGTGAGGGGAGTTATCTGCACTGGCCCGAGGGCGACATCCATATCGACCTCGACGCCGTTCGTTGTCTGAAGGATGACGCATGGCGCACGAAAAAGGAACGTGAAAGACTGCTATATGACAGACGATTCGGAGAGGCCGTTGCCGCATTGCGAAAGCGGCGCGGGATTAAGCAGACCGAGATTCACGGACTTTCTGAGCGCCAGGTACGAAGAATCGAAAGAGGGGCACGGACAAGAATTGATACGCTGTCGATTGTGGCAAGAAGCCACGGATTGTCCCTGAAAGAGTATCTCGATGAAATAGCCGCTACGCTCTCAATGGAGGACTGAGCTGAATTGCTCTGCCAAAGAGCGGCTGTTCGAGGGCGCGTGACCTCGCCTCAGTCGCCCTCGAACAGTGCCCGGACATGGGGTTCGGGTAGCGGCTGGGTCGCTTTGGAGACGACAAAGGTAAACGCAACCGAAACGAGTTCGCCGAGTGCCGCGCACGAGAACGGGCTCGGTCCTTCGACGTACAGCCAGGTGACGCTAGCGTGCAGCAGGCCGGGTGAGAACCAAGCCGGATCGAGCAGCTGGGTGTGCAGGATGAAAAAGGTGACAAAGCCGCTGACCAAGCCAGCATAGGCGCCCGCCCGGGTGACGCCGCGCCACAGCGCGCCGACCACCAGCGGGCCGGCAAAGGCCGCCATCAGGCCGCCGTTGCCGATCCACACGATCAGGGCGATATTGGTTTCGATCAAGGCCCAGGCCAGGGCCGTGCACAGCAGCAGGACGACCACGGTTGACATCCGGCTGATGTAAAGAACCGTGCGGTCGAGCCGGGCGGCGCTCGGCGGCCGTTTCAGGCGTGGCACCACGGTACGGCGGTACAGATCGTTGGCGATAATCTGGGACGAGGAGATGACCAGCCCGTCTGCGGTGGACATGATGGCGGCCAGGATGCCGACGCCGACCAGAGCTGCCAGCCAGACCGGGAACAGCTCAATGAACAGCAGCGGCAGCGCCTGATTCGGATTTGCCCCCTCGGCGTACAGCGCGTCGCCGAGCAGCGCGCGCGCCAACAGACCGGCCAGACCGAGCATGCCCAGCGTCAGTCCAAACGCAAACGCTAGGCCGACAAACGACCGCTGTTGCCGGGTGTCCTTCAGAGCCCAGAGTTTGTTGCCCAGGTGGGGCAGCAGGCCGAGCGGGATGTGGGCAATCAGGATCGCAAACACCGACCACCAGGAGTGAAAGAGTGGGGTGTCGGCGTTGAACAGGCCGACCAGATCGGTGTCCTGCCCGCCCAGATTATCAACCAGCCCCAGCACACCCCCGCGACCCGCCTCCAGGCCGAAACCGGCCACGAACAGGCCGATCACCACCGCAGCGACCAGCAGCATCATGCCGCCCTGGACCCCGTCGGTCATAATGTCGGCGTGCGCCCCGCCCAGCACCACGTAGATCAGCAAGACCGTCGCGGTGATGCCCAGGGCCCAGACCGGAGACAAACCCAGCAGAATCTCGAACATGACCAGCCCGGACACGAGCTGCCCGGCCAGATAAAAGCACAACAGCAGCGAAAATACGGAGACCAGGACGCGAATGCCGTCAGACTGGTAGCGGTCACCGAGGTATTCGGGGATGGAACGGTTGCCGAACCGATGTCCGGAGACGGTGATCAGGCGCATGGCGATCAGCACGCCCAGATAGACGCCGGTCGGATACAGGAACGCGCCCCAGACGGTCGGCAAGCCCCACTCGTAGCTGAGGCCCGGGCCGCCCATGAAGGTCGCGCCGCTGGCGGTCGTAGCTGCAAACGCCAGGGCCAGAAACAAGGGGCCGTACGAGCTACGCGCGGTGGCAAAGTCGTCGGCGTGCTTGACCCGCCGCTGGGCAAAAAGGCCAATGGCCAGCATGCCGCCGATATAGGCGACGAGAAAGAGCCATGACCAGGTGATGAGCGTCATGTGTGGTAAGATCAGGCTGAATGCGAGACGGGGAGGAAGTTGATCTCTAGTCGATAGCCGACCGCCTCTGCGTACGCCTCGATTGTTGTCAGCGTTGGTGAGATCGGTGAATTTACGTTTTCCAGGCGGGAAATGGCGCTCTTGCTGGTATGGAGCCGCTCCGCCAATTCCTCTTGGGTCAGGCCTGCTGCTTTGCGCAGGGCAATCAGCTTTCTACGAAGAGCATAGGCAGGGGAGAGTGCCTCATATTCTGCTCTGACTTCTGGATCGTGCAACGCCTTTTTCTTAAAGCTGGCCAAGGTCGGACGGGTCATTTTTTGATCTCCTTTCCACATTCTCGCTGTAGAGCGTCACGCGCCCTTGCATTTATGCCAAGTTATCATATGTGATAACCCGAGCAAGGATGTAACGATTGTCCGAAACCCCCGCATCAGGAAGACTTACAACTTCCCCCTGATACAGGGCAGAAGGTCGCAGGAGCGGGTTTCAAACCCGCCCCTACCTCTCTGCTCGACACTGCGAATACAATGCTTGCTCGGCGTGAGCTGAGAGTGAGCACGCGAGCGGAAGCAAGCATTTTTCAGGGAAAATGGCAGGCTGACAGGGCGGCCCCGTCTTGGGGCTATTCTCGCAACGCCTCAACAATACGGGTGAGCCTGGGGAGCTCTTCATCGCTGGCCTCATTGACCAGCCGTCCCAGCTTTTGGCGGAGTTCGGCGGGAGAACATCCTTCCTCCCGTCGATACTGAAACAATTCGGATAGCGGAACCTCCAGACCCGCGGAAAGGCGCTCAAGCAGAGCCAGCGTCGGATTCGCCTCCCCCCGCTCAATGACGGCCAGGTAGTTGGTGTTGATGTCGATGATTTCTGCCAGCCGTTCTTGCGTATGTCCCTTTGATCTTCGCAGGCTTTTGATCCGCTTTCCTAACAGCTCTCGGTCGTTCATACCCGCCTCATGGGTAGTGTCTCATTTCGGAAAAGGCTGACCGGTCAAAATGGGACAGACCCCCGCCGCCCTCTCCTCGGGCATCAGGTCCTCCTCTTGACACCCGTACGCGGCGCTGACGCAGGCGCGGAGGGCTCCCAGACATCTTTACAAAACTGCCGGGCGGCTGTCCCTGGAGCATTGTCACGCTCTGTTGAGTCATGGCTGGATGGGCGAAATCGTGGGGGCATTCCTCGTAGTGAGCAGGGAAGCCGGGGGCACAACGCTGTCCGCTTGGGAAGCCCCACAGACGCATCGGTCATTGCTGAACCTGCGCTAGTCCCTCCGGCATACGCTCCTCCTCTCCTCTTAGGCCACGAGCGTAGACGAAAGGCGCCACAGAAAGCGCTGC
The DNA here is from genome assembly GCA_012271025.1 of Deltaproteobacteria bacterium. The sequence goes on from JAAXHF010000422.1 coordinate 4,016, forward strand.
CCAGATGGGCAGACACGGCCAGGAAAAAGTCCGATTTGCTCCGTTTTTCTGACAGCTCTCGGTCATTCATCCCCGCCTCATGGCTCAAGACCAGACCAGTATGGACAGACCAATATGTTGGGCGAAGAGTCTGACAGAGATATTTTATTGACAAACTATCTCTATCAATGGTAATAAGGCGTCCGTCAGACAGAGTTTATAAGAAAACTATGTCTGACGGACGTTGTCGGGAAGGCCCCAGCGAGGAAGTCCACAGCGAGTCAAGGAGTAAGGAGGAAAGAAAGCATGCAAGCGATAAAACAGGCGAGCGAAAGGAAGAGCGCGCTCAGGTTCTGGAACGGAGCGCTGGGGATAAAAGCAAAGAGGAATACACCTCGCATCCGACAACCACTGACCGGCGTGACCCTGTGGGGCATCGCGGTCGGCGTGATGCTGGTCCTGATCGGGCGGGTGGCCTTTGCACACGAAATGGGCGCCCCCCTGCCGAACCCAACCTGTTCCGGGCTGCCTGCGGATGCCTTTTTTACTGGCGATCCAACGAACGCGACTGATGACACGACCGGCTTGAATACGGCCGATGTTGGGGGGTATGACACGACCGGCGCCCTCCTGGTGCCGAAAGTGGGAGATGAGAACACGGCGAATTCCGGGCACAGCAATTTTCGCTACGGCAAGATCACCGTGCCCGCGTTGACCGCAGGGAAACTGGCCATTACGGTCGGGGCGGGCAGCCCCGCCCAACCCACCGACGCGGTGCTGTGTGTACGGGAGAGTACCACACCGGTGGGGACCAGTCGCACGATGTATACGGCGGCCCATGCCAGCGCCGACAGTGCGGCGCAGGCGGCACGGACGGCGGCTGACGCGGCGGGAGCCGTGGATGCGGATGCCGACCCGGCCCCGACCACGGAAGAGATGCAAACCGCCGTGAGCGCCGCCCGCGCCGCCCTGGTCGCGGTGGAAGCGGCAATGAATGCTGTCAATGAGATCGATGGCGTGACCGCGATTACCACGGAACTCGCCACGGTGGATACGGCCATTACTGCCCTCGATGCCCTCGACCCTGAGGCTACGGGCTATCTCGCGGCTGCGGAGACCGCGCTCAACGGCACTGGTGGGGCGGAGGGAGCGCTCGACGCCGCTGCCACGATCATTGGAGCGACCATCGTCGCGCAACATATGGGAGTGATGCTGACCACGTATCTCGACGCGGGCACCACGGAATATGTGCTCGTGCTGGCCCACGGCGATGACACCCTTGAGAATGTGGAGTTCACTTTCGAGGGACTCATGGGCGCGGATGGGCTGGAACGAGTGATCGGGAAAGCCGATTCCCCCAAAAATTATACGTTCACCACCAATGTGGCCGGCCTGTTCATGGGCGACACCACGGGGCGGGCCGTGATGGGCACGCTACATCAAGGAACGGATAATACTGGGGATGTGGTAGGCGTGAATACGGGCGAGGGCAAAGTCATGATCACCGCGCCCCTGGCGGCTGCTTCGCACTTCCTGGAGATTACGGATGAGAACGCCGGTGGCGGGTCCGTCATGCTCAGCGCCTGGTTTCGTCCTTCAATGGCGTGGAACCGGAGCGCGAATGCGAATTGGGCGCAGGAGGTCGAGGCGGGACAGACCGTGTATTATCAGTTTTCTCTCACGAGTCCGGAAGTGCCGACGCTCTCCGCCACAGCGGACCGCACAAATCCCGCCGACACCCGGGCCACGCTGTACTCGAAAAACGGGCAGGTCGGGATGAGTATGGACAAGCCGGGTGGCATGGATTTCGAGATCATGCTGCCCGCCCTGAGTGGCGCGTATATTGTGGCCGTGCAAGGCGATACGCCCCAGGAGAAGGGGGAATATATCCTGATGAGCGAGGCGGTGACCGCTAATCTGCTTACGATTCCCGTCGCCGCCACGACTCCCCCCCCAACGGCAAACGAGACCACCTATTACGTCTTTGATGTTGCGCAAGGCGGGGGCTGGCTGCACGTGAAAGTCACGGGGGCAACAGGGGGGGCAGACGACGAAAAGACCGATGCCGAGCTCTCGGCCAACGGCCAGCGGGTCGGTGGGGTGTCGAACATGGGCCATGCGAACTTTGCGACCCAGGTCATGGCTGGGACCCATCTGTTGAAAATCACCACCACCGCCGCTTCCCCGCCCGCCCTGGCTGTGGGGTTCATCGAGCAGGTGGCGTTCACCAATCAGGCGCCGACGGCTCCGCCCGTTGACCTCGAGCTGTTAGGCATGGCGTGTGAGGCGGATGAGCGCTTTGTCTTGGCGTCCACTCCGCCGACTGAGCAGGCGTGTCGAGACGCCCATCCTGGTCTCCTGCGGACGGCGGGCGACGGCGGCACTGGCGGCGGCACTGGCGGCGGCGGTGGTGGCGGCGGTGGGAGCACCACGCGGCCAGACCCTGCTCCCCTCGGCTACATTGAAGACCCGAGCGGCGTCCGTAGCGGTCTCAGCATGATCCGTGGATGGATATGCGAAGCACCGGATCAGGTACGTGTCCACGTCTTCGACTCGGACGGTGAGCGGGTGCTGAACCTCCGCGCCGCCTACGGGACCACCCGAGGGGATACGCGCAGCCGATGCGGTCGGAGCAATACCGGCTTCGGGCTGACGTATAACTTCAACCTCCTGGACGAGGGAATGTATACGGTGCAGGTCTTGGCGGACGGAAACCAGATCGGTCTGGGTGGTCAGTCACAGACCAACAGGTTTGAGGTGGTCCACCTCAGCGACAGCGAGTTCCTGACCGACGTGGACGCTGAGTGCGTTGTCCCGGACTTCCCGGAAGACGGGTACGAAACCTCGCTGGAGTGGGAAGAGAGCCTCCAGAACTTCGTGATCGGTGGAGTGATGGAGATGGAGGAAGAGGAAGCACAGCAGTAAGGCCGCACCGGTCATGTGAGCGGTCTGTAGAAGCGGGCTGTGCCTCCGGGCGCAGCCCGCTTTGCTATGGGAAGATCGTATGTGGGAAGACTGGCGAAAAGATTACTACGTCACGCGCTATGCCCTGCGCCACGTCTGGTACTGGCTCCTGATTTTGGGTGGAGCGGTCGCCGTCGCAGCGCTGTCGGTGTTCGTGTTTTGAGGGGGCGGCTATGCGCTGGGTAGGGGGTATGCTCCTGGTGGTTGCGTGCGTCACGCCGGCGCACGCCTGGTCTATTCTGGACGTGTTGCCGTTTCCCTCGGGGCGGGCGACCGTGGTGGCCTGGCGGTTCTGTTTGACCGAGGATTGCGTGTTGTTCTGTCCCGATCTGGCCTGCCAGATTGCGAACGATGTTGCCTGGCAGAGCGTCATCCGCCGCGCTGCGCACGCCTGGAACCAGGCTGGAGCGGACTTTCATTTTACGGTCCGCGACGTGACCGAGGAAGATTTTCTGGAGGTCTGCCAGCCGCCTAGTGGGGAGGTGTTCGTCTACGTCACCGGAGGTGAGACGGTCTGCGCCAACGATCCGCCACTTGGACAGGTGCATGCGCAGATGGTGTACGCGGAGACGGGTGGTGTCCGCGTCTATGTCAATGCTGCGATCCCCGAGCACCTGGAGTTCCCCGAGGGCGTGGCGTTTCGGCTGGTGCTCCATGAACTCGGCCATGCGGTCGGCCTCGACCACCCGGATGAAGTCGGCCAAGACCTCCCGGCCGTGATGAATAGCCGTGTCGTCCATGGCGTACTTCAGCCGGACGATCTGGCCGGCATTGCGGTGCTGTATGGCCGAAAGCAACACGCTTCTACCGGAGAGATAAAGGCGTGTAATGGTGACGTGGCTAGACGGTAAGAGCGCCAGGGACGGCACCCCGAAAGCGGGCGCGACGGACTCTTTCTTTTTCTCACTGAACGAGGAGTCTGAGCAGCCGCCGTTCAGACTCCGTCCGCTGGTACACCATCCAAGGCTTGTGCTGTTTCACACCCCCTCGAACAGCGCCCGGACGTGGGGTTCGGGCAGTGGCCGGGTCGCCTTGGAGACGATGATGGTGAACACCTCTCGGGCTCTTCGTGTGGCGGGATATTACGGGTCACGTACTTCTCGGCTGTGCCAGACGCGAATAATCACAGGCGTATCGTCATCCTCCAGCATGTAGCGCAGGACATACGCACTCGACGCGAACGGAATGAACAGCTCTCGCCGTTGGGTCTGGTCCGGCATCGGACGACCCAGACGCGGCGAGGTCATCAGCAGGTCGGCTCCGTCAAGAATGGTCTGGGCGGCACGGGTGGCCGCCACGGGATTTCTCTCCCGGAGAAACGCAAACAGGCGCTCCAGGTCGTCCAGCGCTTCCGGCAGCCACTTTAGCTCGGCCATGGGCTTGTCTTGCCCTGAGCCGTATCACGCAACCACTTGGTTACGGTCTCATGAGGCACGGCCTCGCCGGTGAGCTGATAGGTCTCCCATCTGGCCATATCCTCCTGCTTTTCCTGCTCGTATCGCTCCTCCCGGTCGAGATACTCCAGAATGGCCGTGCGCATGAGCCAATGCGGGGACCGCTCGCGCTGCTCGCCGAGCCGTTTGAGGCGTAGGCGAGTGTGTTCGTCAAGTTTGATGCCTGTTGCAGCCATAGCAGTTCTCCTTGTCGCCAAAGAGTATGACCTGTTGCGACTTTTTACAACCACGTTGGCTTACACGCCCTCGAACAGCGCCCGGACGTGGGGTTCGGGCAGCGGCCGGGTCGCCTTGGAGACGATGATGGTGAACACCACCGAGGTCAGGCCGGCAATGGCCGAACAGGAGAACGGATTGACGCCCTCCAGGTACAGCCAGGCGACCACGTCGTGCAGCACCCCAGGTGCAAACCAGGCCGGGTTGAGCAGCTGGGCGTGCAGGACCAGAAAGCTGATAAAGCCGCTGACCAGACCGGCATACGCCCCGGCCCGGGTGACCCCGCGCCACAGGGTCCCAAAGACCAGCGAACCGGCAAAGGCCGACATGATGCCGCCGGTCCCGATCCAGACAATCAGTACGACGTTGGTATCAACCCAGGCCCAGGCGATGGCCGCACACAGGACGAGAATGACCACCGTGGCTACGCGGCTGATGTATAAGACCTGGCGGTCGAGTTGCGCCTCGCTGGGTGGATGCTTCAACCGCGGCGCGATGGTCCGCCGGTAGAGATCGTTGGCAATCGTCTGTGACGAAGACACGACCAGCCCGTCGGCCGTGGACATGATGGCGGCCAACACGCCGACCCCGACGAGTGCCGCCAGCCAGGTCGGAAACAGCTCGATGAAGAGCATCGGCAGGGCGTGGTTTGAGGTCGCGCCCTCGGCAAACAGGGCGGTGCCCATCAGCGCCCGGGCCAGCAGCCCGCCCAGGGTCAGCATGGCCAGGATAAGGATGAAAATCATCGTGAAGGACAGAAAACGGCTCTGGTCTGCGCTCTCCTTCAGGGCCCACAGCTTGTTACCCAGGTGGGGCAGGACGCCCAGCGGAATGAGCGAGATTACCAGCGAGACAATCGACCACCAGGAGTGATAGAGCGGGGTTTTGGTGTTGAGGACGCCAACCAGGTGTTCGTCCTGGGCGGCCAGGTTATCGACCAGCCCCAGGAAGCCGCTCCTGGCCGACTCGCCCAGCTCCAGGCCAAAGCCGACCAGAAACAGGACCATGACCACTACGGCGACCAGCAGCATCATGCAGGCCTGCACCCCGTCGGCGATGATGTCGGCGTGCGCTCCGCCCAACACCACGTAAATCAACAGCACGGTGGTGGTGATGATCAATGCCCACATCGGCGGCATGCCCAGCAGAATCTCGAACATGACCAGGCCCGACACGAGCTGTCCGGCCAGATAGAAACACAGGAGCAGGGAGAACAGCGATACCAGCACCCGAATGCCCTCGGACTGGTAGCGGTCACCCAGATACTCGGGGATGGAACGGTTGCCGAAGCGATGCCCGGACTGGGTAATCAGGCGCATGGTCAGCAGCATGCCCAACCCGAGGCCGACCGGGGTCAGAAAGACGGCCCACATGGTGGTCAGTCCCCAGGTGTAGCTCAGGCCCGGCATGCCCAGGAAGGTGGCCCCGCTGACGGTGGTGGCGGAAAACGCCAGGGCCAGGAACAGCGGGCCGTAGGAGCTGCGCGCGGTGGCAAAGTCGTCGGCGTGTTTGACCCGACGCTGGGCTAACACCCCGATGGTCAACATGCCGCCGATATAGATGACGAGGAAAAACCACGACCAAGTAACGAGTGTCATACGCGTCGAGCCGGCCTGTTGCCCGGCCGGCATTCCTTTCTGTGGTGGGGACACCCCCAGCCTCGGCCCCATCCATGGCATAGCGTCCGTGTCAGTTCAACGGGTGGGAGACGGCTTGACCAGGTAAAACGGGACTTTTAGGATTTGAGGCCGACATTCTGGTCAACAGGGGGCGGAAATGGCTCGGTGGAGTGTGGTGGTGATCGGTGTGTGTCTGGTGTCGATGGGGGGCCTCGGCCGGGCCGAGGAGGGACAGCCCCCGGGTCGGTATTTCCTGAGCGGTGACGGGCTGCTTGAGCTGTCAAACGCCAAGAATGGTCGCGCGGCAAAACTGCGCTATCGTTTGCCGGACGGGTCGTACCCCCAGCAGGCGCGGCGGCAAATCGACCGGATTTTTGGTCTGCCAGCGTCTGCCGATGACCACATCTCCCTGCGTTTCATCGCCTTCCTCGACTATTTTGAAGACCGTTTTCAGCGGCCGGTCCGCATCATCTCGGGCTACCGCAGCCCGGCCTATAATGCCCAGTTGCGCAAACGGGGCGCGACCGCAGCGCGGACCAGCCTGCACATGGAGGGCATGGCTGCGGATATCGAGGTCGGTAAACACCTCGCTGCCCGGGCCTTCGAGATCATTAAGGACCTCAACTGCTGCGGGGTGGGCTATTATCACGGCAGCTCGCTGCACGTGGATACCGGCCCGGCCCGGTATTGGGACGCAAGCTCGTCCAAGGTCAGAACCACTATCTCGGACCACAACAAACGCATCATGCTGCGGACGGACAAGGACATCTACCTGTCCGGCGAAACCGTCCGGCTCCGTCTGGCCCGCGTCACCGATTATCCGTTCGGTGTGGTCTCGGGCTTTGCCTTTGTGCGCCAGGGACACGTGGTCCGCAGATTTTCCTTGAACGGCGATTCCAGTGCCTGCCTGGCTGTTCGGGATCCCCGCGACAAAGTCCTGCGCTGGACTCTCCCAGAAGATGTGCGTGCCGACGAGCCGCTCCGTATTCGGCTCGACTTTTGTGACAAGCGGCTCCCGCACATGCCGGAGCGGGTCGAGTCGAATCCGATTGTTGTTCGCTGAGCCATTCCTGTTGACACCTCCCGCGCCGGTAGCCTACCTTGTCAGCCGAAGGAGGGCTGGCGATGCCCGCTTGGGACATGAAAGATACCGCTGCGGTGTGCGGGGTGGGACACTCGGCCTACGGCCGGCGCCTGAACCGTAGCCAGATTGATCTGGCCGGCGAGGCGATTCGGAATGCCGTCGATGATGCCGGGCTGGAGCGTGACGATGTGGACGGCCTGATGGTCAGCTTTGGCACGCCGATCGGGGCCGACGCCGATACCCTGGCCTACGCCCTGGGCCTCAAGCTGCGGGCCTATAACCAGACCTGGGCGCACGGCCGGTTTACCGCCAGCTGCATACAGTGGGCGGCGATGATGGTCGGCGCCGGGCTGGCCAAGACGGTGGCGTGTCTGGCGTCGATCAGTTTCTCGGGCTTGCGCCGGCCCATGATGGGCGGGGCCGGGGACGCCGAGGGCGGCCGCGAGGCAGGCGGCGGACATGGCGAAGACCCGGTCTTTGGCATGACCTCACCGGGGGCCGGCGCCGCGCTGGTGGCCCGCAAATATTTTGACCGCTTCGGGGCGACCAGCCGGGATCTGGCTGCGGTGGCGGTCGCCTTCCGCAAACACGCGTCGCTGAACCCGGCGGCCATGATGCGCGAGCCGATCACGGTCGAGGATCATCAGAACTCACGCTTTGTGTGTGAGCCCCTGCACCTGCTCGACTACTGTCTGATCAACGACGGGGCGGCCTGCGTGCTGGTGACCCGCGCCGAGCGCGCCCGGGATGCCAAAAAGCCGCCGGTGTATATCAGCGGGATGCAGGGCTTGCCAGCCGGCCGGCACGAGTTCATCTGGACCTATCCGGGCTTTGGCACTGCCCAGCAAGACGTCTTCGACTATCAGCCGGGCGTCCAGCCGGTGTACGCCATGGCCGGGGTCTCGCCCCAGGACATCGACGTGCTGTTTACCTACGACGCCTTTTCCATCCTGGCCTGGACCGCCCTGGAGCGCTTCGGGTTCTGCGGTCAGGGGGAGGCGGTAGCCTTTACCCAGGACGGGCGGATCGAGGTCGGCGGGGCGCTGCCGATGAATACCAACGGCGGACTGATGTCTGAGGGCCACATCATGGGCTGGAATCATCAGGTCGAACTGGTGCGCCAGCTGCGCGGGGAGTGTGGCCTGCGCCAGGTGCCGAACGCCACGCTTGCCCAGTGGGCCAACGCCTACGGCGATTCGCTGATTTATCGGAGGTGAGCATGGCCGACTACACCAAGCCGCTGCCGGCGATCTCGTCGCTCAACCGGCCATACTGGGAGGGGCTCACACAGCGCCAACTCATCATGCCGCAGTGCGGCGAGTGCGGAAAATTCTGGTACCCGCCAACCCCGTTCTGCCCGGAGTGCTGGTCACGGGATTTCACCTGGCAACAGCTGAGCGGTCGTGGCCGGGTCAACTCCTGGGTGGTGTTTCATCAGGCGTATTTTTCGTCGTTCAAGGACGATATTCCGTATAACGTCGCCGAGGTCGAGCTGGAAGAGGGACCGCGTCTGCTGACCAATCTGGTCGAGGTGGACAATGCCGATATCCGGATCGGCATGGCGGTCGAAGTGTGCTTTGACGATATCACCGATGAGGTCACGCTGGCCAAGTTCAGGCCGCGCAAGTCCTGACCCGGGGCAGACGGAGGAAACATGCCAGGCATTCTTGACGGCATTCGTATCTTTGATCTGAGTATTGCGGCGGTCGGTCCGTGGGCGGCCAAGCTGTTGGGCGAGCTGGGCGCTGACGTCATCAAGGTCGAAGCGCCGGACGGTGAACTCTCGCACTACATTCCTCCGCCGATCAAGGGCTCGGCGGTCCTGTACATATCGGCCAACTTCAATAAGCGTCACATCGTGCTCGACCTCAAGCAGGAGGCCGACCGGGCGATTGCCCTGAAAATCGTCAAGCAAAGCGACGTGTTCATCCAGAACATGCGGCCCGGAGCGGTCGAGCGCCTCGGCCTTGGCTACGACGTGGTCTCGCAACTCAACCCCAGGCTGATCTATGTCTCGGCGTCGGCCTACGGTCGAACCGGACCGATGGCCAAAGAGGCCGGGGTTGACCCCACCGTACAGGCCTTTTCCGGCTGGTGCAGCGTTACCGGTCAGCCCGGCTCGCAGGGCGAGATGTTCCGCCATTTCGCCCATCTGGATATCAATACCAGCTCGATGATTGTCGAGGCCGTGCTCCAGGCTCTGCTGGCCCGGGAGAAGACCGGCCGGGGGCAGAATATCGAGATTGAGATGGTGTCGGCGGCCCTGTCGCTGCAAACCAGCCGGCTGGCCGAATACTTCGCCACCCGCCAGCAGCCCCAGCCGATGGGCAGCGCAGTGACCACCACCGTCCCGCACCAGGCTTTCATGTGCGAGGATCAGCAGTACATCGCGGTCGGGGTGGTCAGCCAGGACCAGTGGCCGCGTTTCTGCCGGGCGATCAAGGCCGAGGAGCTGACCGACGATCCGCGCTTTGCCACCAACCCCAAGCGGGTCGAGCATCGCCACGAGTTGATTCCCATTCTCGAGGAGCGTTTCCGGACCAAACCGGTCGCCTGGTGGGTGATTCGGCTGACCAAGGAGGGGGTGCCGAACAGCCGCATCCGGGACTTTGAGGCGCTCCGCTATCACCCCCAGGTGCTGGACAACGAACATATTGTCGATCTGGACACCCCCCACTGGGGCACCCTCAGCGTTGACGGCGTGCCGTGGAAATTCAGCCACAGCCCGGCCGGGCCGGTGCGGCCGGGTGGGCTCAAGGGCGAGCATACCCGGGACGTGTTGCGCGAGTTCGGCATTGAGGACTAGACCGCATGTCTGGGGCACTGACCGGCTATCGCATTCTCGATCTGACCCAGGGCTTGTGCGGTCCGTTTGGCGCCATGCGGCTGGGTGACGCGGGAGCCGAGGTCGTCAAGCTTGAGCCGCTCGGCGGGGATACCGCGCGAACTATGGGACCGCCGTTCGTCGGGCAAGACAGCGCTGTTTTTTTGAGTCTCAACCGCAATAAGAAAAGCCTGGCGCTCGATATCCGGACGGCCGAGGGGCAGGCGATCATCCGGCGGCTGGCGGCCGGGGCCGACGCCCTGATTGCGGACCTGACGCCGGACGAGGCCGAAGAGTTGGGGCTCGACTACGCCGCCCTGCAAGACCTCAATCCCCAGTTGGTCTACTGCGCGGTGAGCGCCTTTGGCGACAAGGGACCGCTACGGAATCTGCCCGGGGCCGAGCTGGTCATTCAGGCCATGGCCGACTACACCAACTCGCTGGGCCGGATTGGCGAGCCGCCGGTGCGCTTGGGCACCGACGTGGCCAGTCTCAGCACCGGCGTATTTGTCTCTCAGGCGGTTACGGCCGGCCTGTTCCACCG
>JAAXHF010000054.1 GCA_012271025.1 Deltaproteobacteria bacterium
ACTCCATTCGTCAGCAGGGCGTGTTACAGCCGCTGGTAGTGCGCAAAGCCGACTCCGGCTACGAGTTGATTGTCGGCGAGCGCCGCTTTCGCGCGGCGCAGCGGGCCGGTCTTGAGCGCGTGCCGGTCATCGTCAAGGAAGTCAGCGACGCCGAGAGCCTGGAAATGGCCCTGGTGGAGAACATCCAGCGCGAAGAACTCACCCCGATTGAGGAAGCCTTGGCCTACCGTCAGCTGATGGACGAGTTTCAGCTGACCCAGGAGGATGTGGCCAAACGGGTCGGCAAGAGTCGGCCGGTCATCGCCAATCTGCTGCGGGTGCTGAATTTACCCGAGGAAATCAAGGCTGACGTTGACCGTGGCAATCTTTCGGTCGGCCATGCCCGCTCCCTGCTGGCCCTGGAAACGCCCGACAAGCAGATTGAGCTGGCCCGTCAGATCATCCGCCAGGGCTTATCAGTCCGAGAAACAGAGACCCTGGTCGCCCGCTCTTTGGAGGGCATCGAACACACAGCGGCTCACGATCGGCCGCCCGGCCCGGAAAAAATGGCCGACCAGGCGCATATTTACTTAAAGGCAATTGAAGAGGAACTAATGCGTCAGCTGGGTACCAAGGTCCGTCTGCATCCCCGAAAAAAGGGCGGCAAGATTGAGATTGAGTACTATTCCAACCAGGAGCTTGACGGTCTGCTGGCCCGTCTGAGAGGCGCAAATCAAAAGCCGCTTGTCTGATCTCTCCCGAGACGCCCTAGCCCTAATGCCGAATTCCCTTTATATTACACGCCGACTCCGTTCGGACACAGGAGACTGCGGGCCGTGTTAGCATTTCCTCCAGATTGGACATTCTTGGGCCAGATTGTTCTGTTTCTCGTCCTGTGGGCTGTCTTGCGCCGCGTGCTGTTTGAGCCCAACCTGGTCCTGTTGGCCAATCGGGAACACAACAGCGCCGGGGCGCTCCAGGAGGCGACCCAGATCAAGGCCGACGCCGAGGTCAAGGGCCAGGAATATCGCACCCAGCTGGCCGAAGCGCGCTCTGGCGCCATGCAGGAGGTTGATGCCGTCTACCGTGAGGCCCAGGAGCAGTCACAGGAGCTGATCGAACAGGCCCGCGAAGAGTCCAGCCAGACGCTCGCCCGGCTGCGGCAGAGCCTTGAGAGCGAGATTGCCGAGGCGCGCCGCGACCTTGAACAACGCATTCCTGACTTTTCTAACCAGATTGCGGCGCGTCTGCTGGGAAGGTCTTTGACGTAACCATGCGCACATATGTAGCCAAGACGGTCTGGAAGGTGAACGCTGATCTCTTCTTGATGAGGTGGTCATCATCGTTCACTTTTCTCCTCGCCGTCCTCTTTCCATTGCTGCTGGCGACCGTTGCCTGGGCGGCCGGAGAGGGAGCCGGCGACGAGCATCACGGGGTGACTGGAGATCAGCTGCTGGGTCTCCTCTTTTTTACCATCAATTTTGCTCTGTTTGTCCTGATCCTGCGAAAATTCGCTCTGCCGTTTGTCAAAGAAGCGCTCCGTAAGCGCAAGGAGACGATTGTTCAGGCGCTCAACGAGGCAAAGCTGGCCCAGGCTGAGGCTGAGCAGGTCCGCCGCGAGTACGAAGAGAAGCTCGCCGGCTTGGAGGCCGAGCAGCAGGCCCTGCGCCGCCAAGCCCTGGAATCCGCCCAACGCGAGAAAGAGCGCATTCTGGAAGAGGCCAGCCGTATGGCCGAGCGGGCCCGACTCGAAGCGCACCAGATAGCCGAGCGGGAGGTGGAACAGGCCAGGCGAACCTTGCGTGAGGATGTCGCCGAGCAGGCGGTGGCCATCGCCACCGAGCTGATTCGCGCCCAGCTGCGTCCCGACGACCAGCGCCGTCTGGTCAACGAGCTTGTTGACAAGGTGGGTGGCTGACCCAGGCCGAGCCCAATGAGACCGTCTCCCACCTGATGAGGTAAGCGATGCCAGCAGCCGCCAGACGATATGCCAAAGCCCTGCTCAGCCTGGCCCAGGAGGCGGGCCAAGAGGAAGCGATAGGGGCTGAACTCACCCACATCGCTGGGGTGCTGGCCGAGCCAAGCCTGGCCCGTACCCTGGCCCTGCCGACCCTGTCGCCTAAAACACGGAGTGATATTGTTGAGAGCCTGATCGGTGCCGTCGCCCCCCAGGCGCTGGTGGCCAATTTCCTGCGTGTCCTAGCCGCGAACGACCGTCTGAGTGTCGTGGCCGATATTGAAAGCAGCTATCACAGCCTGCTGGAGAAACTGCTGGGCCGGGTGCGGGTGCGGGTGACCTCGGCGGCCGAGCTGTCCGAGGACGAACTGCGAGCCATTGTTGACGCCTTCAGCCACAAGACGAACAAGACCGTCATCCCCGTCGTCGAGCGTGATCCCGAGCTACTGGGCGGGGTGACCGTTGAAATCGAGGGCCAGGTCTACGACGCGAGCCTCAAGTCCCAGCTCCAACGCATCGCCCAGGCGCTGGCCGAGCGGCTGTAGGAGGCACGCGGGAACGCAGCAGCAGACGAGTGTGAGGAAAACGAGAAACTCCAGAAACATGAAGAGGGTGTAATGGAACTGCGTGCGGCTGAGATCAGCGAAATTATCAAGCAACAGATTCAGGGCTATGACGCCCAGGTCGAGCTGCGCGAGACGGGAACCGTCCTGTCGGCCAGTGATGGCATCGCGCGGATTCACGGCCTGGATCAGGTCGCGTCCGGCGAATTGCTCCAGTTTCCGGACGAGATGTTTGGGCTGGCCCTGAACCTTGAGGAGGACAATGTCGGGGCGGCCGTGTTTGGCGAGGTCCAAGCCATTAAGGAGGGCGACGAGGTGCGCCGCACCGGGCGTATCGCTGAGGTGCCGGTGGGCGACGCGATGCTGGGCCGGGTGGTGAATGCCCTCGGTCAGCCCATCGACGGCAAAGGACCCATCACCAGCGCCGAGTCGCGACGTATTGAGGTCAAAGCCCCAGGTATCGTGCTGCGCCAGCCGGTCAAAGAGCCGGTCCAGACCGGTCTGAAGGCCATTGACTCCATGATCCCGATCGGTCGCGGGCAGCGCGAACTTATCATTGGCGACCGCCAGACCGGCAAAACCGCTATTGTCATCGATACGATCATCAACCAAAAGGGCGGCGACATGCAGTGTATCTATGTCGCGATCGGTCAGAAGCGGTCCACCGTTGCCCAGGTGGTTGAGCGGCTGACCCGAGCTGGCGCGATGGACTATACGACCATCGTGGTCGCCAGCGCTTCGGACGCCGCCCCCTTGCAGTTCATCGCCCCGTATGCCGGGTGTGCGATAGGCGAGTACTTCCGCGATAACAGCAAGCACGCGCTCGTGATTTACGACGATTTGTCCAAGCACGCGGTGGCCTACCGCCAGCTGTCTCTGCTGTTGCGGCGTCCGCCCGGCCGCGAGGCCTTCCCGGGCGATGTGTTCTATCTGCACTCGCGTCTGCTTGAGCGGGCGGCCAAGATGAGCGAGGACGAAGGCGGTGGGTCGTTGACCGCCCTGCCGATTATCGAAACCCAGGCCGGTGACGTGTCGGCCTATATTCCGACCAACGTGATTTCGATTACCGACGGCCAGATTTTTCTTGAAACCGACCTGTTCAACTCGGGCATTCGCCCGGCGGTCAACGTCGGGATTTCGGTCTCTCGGGTCGGCGGTTCGGCCCAGATCAGAGCCATGCGCCAGGTCGCCGGCTCGCTGCGGCTTGACCTGGCCCAGTATCGGGAAATGGCCGCCTTTGCCCAGTTCGGCTCCGACCTTGATGCCGCCACCCAGAGGATGCTGTCCCGCGGCACACGCCTCGTCGAGGTGCTCAAGCAGGGCCAGTACGAACCGTTGCCGGTCGAAAACCAGGTGGTCATGATTTACGCTGGCACGAACGGCTTTCTGGACCAGCTGCCGGAGTCGGCGCTGAAAAAATACGAGACCGAGCTGTTCCGGTTTGTAGAGACCAGCCAGCCCGACCTGTTGCCGGATCTGCGCAGCAAGCGTGAATTGACGGACGACATCAAGGAGCGCCTCGGGTCGGCCCTGCGGGAGTTCAACGACACTTTCACGGCGTAACGATGGCTACCCTCAAAGCGATTCGTCGGCGTATTGCTTCGGTCCGCAACATTCAGCAGATTACCAACGCCATGCGGATGGTCTCCGCCGCCCGGCTGCGGCGGGCTCAGGAGGCGGCCGAGGCGGCGCGACCGTATGCGGAAAAACTCGAAGCCGTGCTGCACAACCTGGCCGGCCAGAGCCAGACCCTGGTTCATCCGCTCCTCACAAAACGTGAGGAGACCAAGATTGACCTGATGCTGTATACCTCAGACCGCGGCTTATGCGGGAGCTTCAACTCGTCCCTGATCCGCGAGGCCGAGGCCTTCATCAACACCCATCCGGCCCAGGAGGTGACAATCTCGTGTGTCGGGCGGCGCGGCTTCGACTATTTTCGGCGTCGCCAGGCCCCGATGGCCGAAGAACACATCAACCTCGGCGGCAAATATACCTCGGCCCTGGCCCACGATATCGGGCTGCGGATGACCGAGCGCTTCCTCAGCGGTGAGTCGGACGGTTTCTACATTCTGTACGCCCGCTTCCGCTCGGCCCTGGTCCAGGTTCC
Organism: Deltaproteobacteria bacterium; assembly: GCA_012271025.1. The sequence continues at coordinate 4,607 of JAAXHF010000054.1, forward strand.
GACCCTCGATCAGGTCCTGCCCATCGTCCCCCAGGAGCAGGACGACGCTGCGTCGACGTCACTTGACTATCTGTATGAGCCGACCGCCCAGGGGCTGCTGAGTCGCCTCCTGACCCGCTATGTCGATATGCTGCTGTACCGGGCCATGCTGGAATCGGTCGCCAGCGAGCACGGGGCGCGGATGACGGCGATGGAAAACGCCACCAATAATGCGGTCGAGATGATTGATACGCTGACCCTGGACATGAACCGGGCACGCCAGGCGGATATTACCCGCGAGCTGCTCGAAATTGTGGCAACCGGCGAATCCTTGAAATGAGGGACAGGACATGAATGAGGGAAAAATTACCCAGGTGATGGGTGCGGTGGTCGACGTTGAGTTTGAGAGCAGCGACCTGCCACCGATCTACAACGCGCTTCAGGTCACAAACCCGACCATCAGCGACAAGGAATGGAATCTCATCCTCGAAGTGGCCCAGCACCTTGGAGAAAATACCGTGCGCTGCGTTGCCATGGACAGCGCCGAGGGTCTGGTACGGGGCATTCCGGTCCGCGATACCGGTGACGTGATTACCGTCCCGGTCGGCGAAAAGACTCTGGGCCGTATCCTGAATGTGGTTGGCGAGCCGGTTGACCAGGGCGAATCCCTGGAGGGTATCCACCGCTCGCCCATCCACCGTCCGGCCCCGTCTTTCACCGAGCAGGCGACCGAGGTGGAAATCCTGGAAACCGGCATCAAGGTCGTTGACCTGCTCGCCCCCTATCCGCGTGGCGGCAAGATCGGCCTGTTCGGCGGCGCCGGGGTTGGCAAGACCGTGATTTTGATGGAGCTGATCAACAATGTCGCCAAACAGCACGGCGGTTATTCGGTCTTCGGCGGCGTCGGCGAACGCACCCGCGAGGGCAATGACCTGTGGCTGGAGATGCAGGAATCGGGCGTGCTCGATAAGACCAGCCTGGTCTACGGCCAGATGAACGAGCC
>JAAXHF010000400.1 GCA_012271025.1 Deltaproteobacteria bacterium
CCCCCTCACCCCAGCCCTCTCCCTGAGGGAGAGGGAGGAAGACGGAGAGTGGTCTCGGCTAGGAATCGAGCCCGAACACGTACAGCATGCCACCCTTGTTGGTGTCCTGGCCCAGTTCGCCAAAGGCACCGACCGCGCCCAGCGCTGCGGTCGGATCGTCGGTGGCCAGATCGCCCGCCACCACCAGGCCGGACCAGCCGCCAATCCCCGACAGGATGGCGACATATTGTTTGCCGTCCGGCCCGAGATAGGTCATGGGCGCGCCAATAATGCCCGAGCCGGTCTTGAACTTCCACAGCTCCTCCCCGCTCACGGCGTCAACCGCCTTGAACCAGCCGTCCATGGTGCCGTAGAACACCACGTCACCGGCGGTGGACAGCGCGCCGCCCCAGGCCGACCACTTTTCCTTGATGCCCCACTTCTTCTCACCCGCCACCGGATCCCAGGCAATGAACTCGCCCCGGTGTCCGCCCGGTCCGGGCGACATGTTCACAATCGCCCCGACATACGGCACGCCAGCCATATAGTTGACCTGCATGCCCTCGTACTCCATGCACAAGTTGTTTGTCGGCACGTAGAGCAGACCCGTCTTGGGCGAATAGGCGGCCGGCTGCTGGTCCTTGGTGCCCATCGCCGCCGGGCAGATGTCGGTCACATTCACGCCCTGCCTGGTGCGCTTCTCCGGGTTTTCAATCGGCAGCCCGGTCTCCAGGTCAACGCCCGTGGCCCAGTTCACATGCCCGAACGGCTTGGCGCTGATCAGCGTGCCGTTAGTGCGATCAAGCACATAGGCAAAACCGTTGCGGTCAAAGTGGATCAGAGCCTTCCGGACGCCGTTGCCGTTCGCGCCCGGCAGGTCGATCAGAATGTTCTCATTGATGCCGTCATAGTCCCAGGCGTCGTGGGGCGTCATCTGATACGCCCACTTGGCCATGCCGGTGTCGGGGTTGCGGGCAAACAGCGTCATCGACCACTTGTTATCGCCCGGCCGCTGATCGGGGTTCCAGGCTCCGGGGTTGCCCGTTCCGTAGTAGAACAGGTCCAGCTCCGGGTCGTAGCTGTACCAGCCCCAGGTCGTGCCGCCGCCGCGCTTCCACTCGTCGCCCTTCCAGGTTGAGAGGCCCAGGTCCTTGCCCTGATGCGAGGCGTAGGGCGATGAGAAGTCTTCGCCGATCAGCACCTCCGAATCCGGCCCGCTGCTGTAGGCCCGCCACACCTGCTCGCCGGTGTTGATATCATTGGCGGTCACAAAGCCGCGCACGCCAAACTCGCCGCCGCTGATGCCGGTCAAGACCTTGTCCCGCACCACCAGGGGCACCATGGTGATCGTCTGGCCCTGGCCGATATCGCCCTGTTTGACCTTCCACAGCTCTTTACCGGTCTCGGCGTCCAGGGCAACCGTATGGGCGTCGAGCTGATTGAAAAAGATTTTGCCCTCGGCGTAGGCCGCCCCGCGGTTGACCGTATCGCAGCAGGCAACCGGAATGGCCGCCTCGTCCTGCTCGGGCGCGTATTTCCACTTGATCGCCGGCCCGGGTTTGGTCAGATCCAGGGCGTACACGATGTTGGGAAAGGGCGTGACCACATACATGATGTTGTCGACGACCAGCGGGGCGCCCTCATGGCCGCGCAAGACACCGGTCGAGAAGGTCCAGGCTGCCTCCAGATCCTTGACGTTGTCCTTGGTGATCTGGTTCAGCGGGCTGTGACGGGTCATCGCATAATCCTTGCCGGGCAAGACCCACTGGCCGGGCTCCTGCTGCATCTCGACCAAGCCCTGCGCATCAGCCCGGGGGACGACCCCGAACAGGAATCCAAACACCAGAAACGCTACCACAAACCGGCTCAATCGCTGTTGCTGCATGTCCACCCTCCTTGTGCGATCAGTACGTAGGAAAAAGGCTACTCCGAACCCAAAGCGTTTGTCAATTCCGCGCCGACGCGACGTGACCCGCGCTTTCCTTGACTCCGTCAGACGGCCTTGCTAAGCCACGGAGAGCGCAGACAGGGAGGAGCAACACACGTGGCGCAAACCTGGTCTGAACAGTCTCTCGAAATCGCGGGTGGACAGGTCGAGTTGCTGACGGGCGGCAGCGGCCAGCCCCTGCTCGTGCTCCACCACGATATCGGTAATCCGGGCTGGCTGCCCTTTTACGACGCCCTGGCCCAGCATTGTAGCGTCTACGTCCCGTCCCACCCGGGCTACGGCAAGTCCGAGCGGCCGGACTGGATGCGCAACGTCCGGGATCTGGCCGTCATCCACCAGTGCTTGGTCAAAGACCTCAAGCTGAGCGACGCGGCCCTGGTCGGGCTGGGCTTTGGCGGCTGGGTGGCGGTCGAGATGGCCTGCATGAGCCCGAGCCAGTACCGGCGGCTGGTCCTGGTCGGGGCGATGGGCCTCAAGCCGACCCAGGGCGAGATCGCTGACCAGTTTCTGCTGTACACCACCGACTACATCAAGAGCGGCTTCTTCGACGTGGCGGCCTACGAGGCCCAGTTCGGCAGCGAGCCGGACATCGACCAGCTGGTCGCGTGGGAAATCCACCGTGAAATGACCACCCGCATCGCCTGGAAACCGTATATGTTCAACCAGGCCCTGCCCCACCTGCTGACCGGCGTGGACACCCCGACGCTGGTGGTGTGGGGCAAGCACGACCGCATCGTGCCGCTCAACTGCGGCGAACAATATGTGAAACAGCTGCCCAACGCGCGGCTGACCGTGCTGGACGAGTGCGGGCATTTTGTCGAGCTGGAGAAGGCCGAGGAGTTGGCCGGCGTGGTCTGTGACTTTCTCTCCGAATAAGGAGTGTTGCCATGCATCTGATGTATTTCACCGAACAGCCGATGTCGACCTACTCCCGGGCAGAGGGGGAGAAGTTTGGCTATACCACCCTGCTGTTTCCCAACACATTCTTCGATCCGGTCGAGGGCAGCCGCCTGTACAACGAGCGGATCGAAGAGTATCAGTACGCCGAGGAGTGCGGGGTGGACGGCATCATGCTCAACGAGCATCACAACGCGCCGTTCTGCATGCAGGCCAAGACCAACATCTGCGCCGCGATTCTGGCCGCCAAGACCGAACGGGTGAAGATCGTACTGCTGGGCAACCCGCTGCCAATCTCCGACAACCCGGTCCGGCTGGCCGAAGAGCTGGCCATGATCGACATGATCTCCAAGGGCCGTCTGGTGTCCGGTTTCGTGCGCGGCGGCGGCGTGGAGTCGCTGGCCGCCAACGCCAACCCGGCCTATAACCGCGAGCGCTTTGCCGAGGCTCACGACCTGATCATCAAGACCTGGACTCAGCCCGGCCCGTTTCGGTGGGAGGGCGACCACTATCAGCTCCGGGTGGTCAATCCCTGGGCGCTGCCCCTCCAGCAGCCACACCCCCGGATCTGGATTCCGGGCGTGGTCAGCCGCGAGACCATCGTCTGGGCGGCCGAACACCGCTATCCGTACATCATCCTGAACGCGCCGGTCCAGGAGTGCCAGAAAATCTGGCAGCTGTACGACGAGACCGCAGCGCGGGTCGGCTACACCTCAGGTCCGGAGCAGCGCGGCTATCTGATCCGCTGCCACGTCGCCGATACCGAGGAAAAAGCGCTCAGAAACGCTAAGGAGTTCATGTGGATGCAGGGCGAGTTCACCGGCCTGACCCACCCGCTGTGGGCATCGCCGGCCGGTTATCTGGGCGAGTGGGCGCGCCGGCCCCTGGCCGAGTACCGAGTCGGTCGCCGTCAGCAGAACATGCCGCCGTACGAAAAACAGCTGGAGAGCATGTCGATCATCGCCGGCACGCCCACACAGGTGATCGAAAAACTGCGGGTGATCGTCGAAGAAACCCGCCCGTCGATTCTGGCCCTGTGGGGCAACGACGGCCAGGTCGATCATGCCGATTCAATGGACTGCATCCGTCTGCTCGGCCAAGAGGTCATGCCGGCCATTCGGGAAATTGGCGACAAACTTGACCTCAAGAGTCCATTTGAGGCCAACAGCCCGGTCAGCCGGGCCGCCTCCCAGGAGGCGACCGGGATTGCCGCGGCAGACTAACAGGTTATGAGTGGCCAGTAGTCAGTGGTCAGTGACCTGCACGGGCTACCAACCACTTGCCACTTGCCACTAAGCACTAAAAACTAAGGAGTCAGCTATGGGAGCCGCAGAAAACAAACAGACGATCCGCGACGCGTTCACGGCCTGGACCAACGGCGACGGCACGGCCTTCTTCAACACCCTGGCCGACGATGTGCGCTGGACGGTGATCGGCACCAGCCCGGTGTCCCGGACCTATACCAGCCGTCAGGCATTTCTGGAGGGAGCGGCCAAGCCGCTGAACGCCAGGCTGGCCGGGCCGATCAGCCCAACCGTGGTCAGTGTCATCGGCGAGGGCGACAGCGTAGTCCTCCAGTGGGAGGGCCGGGCCACCACAAAGTCCGGCAAACCCTACAACAACAGCTATTGCTGGGTCATGCGCCTGGCCAACGGCAAGGTCGTCGAAGGCACGGCCTACATCGACACCGAGCTGGTCTCGGAGTTGTGGAAAGAGGCGTAGCACGCAGCGGCCCGTCATCCGCGCCGCAGCCATCGGACGACACCGATCCCTTATGGGGCACGGTGTACACCGCTCAGGATTGACACAGCAAGGAGCAAGGACCATGAACGATCAATTTGTCGCGTACCTTCACGAGTGTTTTCAGGGTGAAGTGATAGGAGAAGCCTTCGGGGTCGCACTCGCAGAAGCGGCCCAGGACCCCGTTCACAGACAAAAATGGCGTTTTATGGAACAGCTTGAACGTGAGACCAAAGGCCGCATTCGGGCTGCGCTCGAAGCGCTCGGCGAATCGGTTGAGGATGACCCGGAAAAACGCGCCGAGGGAAAATCCTTTGGCGAGACGTTCGCCAAACTGCCGTGGTCCGAGGCGATGGATAAGCTGAAACCCGTGCTTGAGAAGTACGTCCGTTACTTTGAAGAGCACGAGAAAACAGCCCCGCCTGATGGGCTGGCCCTCGCCCAGCATCTTACTCGACACGAGCGTGCCTTGTTGGAGTTCACCGTGTGCGAGATTGAAGGTCAGCCGGACAACTCGGTTGAGCCGATTGAGCGCCTATTGGACAATCCGCCTTTGGCGGCGTAGGCTCCCTGTCGGCAGGTTCCTCACCCCTCGAAAGGTCACCGAAGGCACGGCCTACATCGACACCGAGCTGGTCTCGGAGCTGCGGAAAGAGGCATAACACGCGGCGGCCCGTCCTCCGCGCCGCAGCCGTTAATGGCTCAGGGGCTCCTTCGCGGGCTGCGTGAGCGCGGCCCGCGACCACCCCCATCCGAACCGTCGTTAGCTGTCCGCATTTTCTTGTTCCGCAGCAACCTCTTCAATCACTTGAATGACAGGATCTCCGATTTTCACGTAGCTGTCTTTCTCATCAAGGTCATCCCAATTTTTGTCTTTCATTCTCAATGTTTCGTACTGTGTTATCCACCTAGGTGGCATGAGCAATCTACCGAAATCTCCTAGACTACCACCGACGTTTACCCGCTGCCCTTGAGTGGACGCTAGAGATAATTTCCCTTTGACCTTCGTGATCCGTACTCTGACTTTCGTGCGGTCAATGGACCCCAATACTTCGTTCGTATCGGGGTCCCTGATCTCTTCTCCTCTGGGATCTATTACATCGAAGTGCATACCAACGACTACTCCATTTACAGATCCCACATTTATTACGATTTCTCGCGAGTTAAGAACTCGTGCGACTTTTCCGCGAATCGGTTCGGTCATTGTCTGTCCCTCATGGGTTGCTGGAAGAGAGTCTTTGGCGTAACTCTTCCACATCTTCTGGAACGATATCCCTCCAATCTTCTAGCGCATCATCCGCGGTAGCCAATTGGTTGAAGACAAATGCTTCAAGCTTGGCGAGTATCACTTGGTAGTCTTCACGAGACTCAAAATCACGTGATGACTCTATGGCGTCCGCCACTTGAGAGAGACTGAGATAGAGAGAGCTAAGGCGTCTGAATGCAGACCGTGCGTGCGGCTTAATGAGTTCTTTCGCTGCCTCATGAGCGGATTGGCGCCCAAAAATAAATGAACCAACAAGGCCCGCCACTAAGGTAAAGGATTGCCACAAAACACTTTCCGGGCCAGTCAAGGTTCGTGTGGTCGCCACATATACGAAAAAAATCGCTACCCCCAGAGAGATCAAGATTAGCAAAGAAGGTAGTCCAAATCGTTCGAGATTTTTCATCATCCACCACTGTATCAAAACGACATGTTGCCGGGCAATGTTCAAACTTGCCGGTAGTCATGGCAGACAGGCGTTTCAGGCAGAAGGTGTCTCCTCCAGCTCAATCGGCTCGGGCACGACGAGGAAGTAATACACCAGGGTCGCCACCAGCAGCAGGGCGGCAATGACCACCAGGGGCAGCTCCCAGCTACCCGTTGCCGCGACCAGAAAGCCGGCGCTCATCGGCCCGAAAATCCCGGCGAAATTGCCCGCCCCGTTCATCACCCCCGAGATGGCGCCAATCTGTTTGGGGTTCAGCTCGACCGGCACCGCCCAACACGCGCCGCTGCCCAGATTGGTGAAATACATGTACAGGGCCAGGCACCCGACCGACACGAGCGGCCACGGCACGAACGCGGCGGCCAGGATGCTGGGAATGCCCAGAAAGGCGCACAGCGCGGGCGCCCGCGCCCGGGCTACCCGCGGACTCCAGCCACGCCGCAGCAGGACATCCGAAATCGTCCCGCCCGAGATCAAACCCAGGGCGCCGGCTACGGTCGGGATCATGCCCAGTATCCCCATCGCTTCCAGCGAGAAACCACGCGCCTGGACCAGATAGGTCGGCAGCCACAAAATCACCATCCACAGCCCGTACACCATGCACAGATAGCCCAGCGATAAAAGCAAGACGTGGCGATTCCTGAGAATGCGCAGCGGAGAGACTGTCGCCTTGGAACGCGGGGCCAGATTGTCTTCAATTTCCCGCAGTTCGTGTTCACTGATTTTAGGATGTTCGGCGGGCGTATTGGTCACCCACGCCAGCCACACGATCAGCCACAGCCCACCCAGGGCGCCATTAAAATAAAAGACCATCGGCCAGGAAAACGTGGTCAGAATCCAGGTCGTCACCGGATAGGCCAGGGCTTGGCCCAGGTGCGAGCCGGACAGGCTGATGTTCTGAGCCCGGCCATACTCGTAGCGTGGAATCCAGCGCGCGTTCAGCACCGCATAGGCCGGAAAGCTGACCGATTCGAACAGGCCGACGCTGAACCGCAGAGCAATCATCAGGCCGAAGGCGGCCGCCCCCAGCGGCGTCAGGGCGGTGAACAGCGAAAAGCCGAAACACGCGATCGCCACCACCCAGACCGTGTTCCAGCGGTCGGCGATAATCCCGCCCGGCACCTGGAGCAGCGTATAGCCCAGCAGAAAGGCCGAAAAAACCAGACCGAACTGAGCCTCATTCCAGCCCAGGGCAAGCATCATGACCGGTGCGGCAACCGAGATATTGACCCGGTCGGCAAAGTTGATCATGCTGCCCGTGGCCAGCAGCCCGACGAGCCGGTAGCGGACGGGGAAAGCCATGCGCTTCCCCTTAGGCTCGGATCAGATCGTGGGCCCGGAGCGTGACCGCAGAGTCCGCCCCATCCTCAAAAAAATAATCATCGGTGACCTGGCTCATCGGCCCGAACTCCAGGTTCATGGCCACCGTGTCCGCGCTCGGCCACCAGCGCAGGCGCACCCCGAGCGCTCCGGCCGGCACCGCATGCTCGGTCTGCCGGCCGCCCGGCCCGTCGTAGAAATAGTCGCCCTCCTCGCCCTCGCGCGAGACCAGCCAGCTGCCCATCCAGCGTTTGCGCCGCTCCTCGGCCAGCTCGGCCTCACCCCAGTCCACCGTCAGTCGGTCCGGCTTCATACCCGCCCCTCATCCGGCGGCTCAAACCCGTACAGTTTGGCCGCCGTGCCGCCCAACACCTGACGCCGCTCGGCATCGCTCAGCTCACCCATCGTGCGCGCAATGACCTCCCCCGAGCGCGGCCAGGTACCCTCGTGGTGCGGGTAGTCATCGCCCCACATCAGGTTCTCGGCGCCGATCCACTGGCGCGTCTCCAGCCCGATCGGATCATCCTGAAACGTGGCATAGCCCTGGCGGCGGAAGTACTCGCTGGGCAACATCTCCAGCTTGGGCGCGACCCAGAAGTGATGCTTCTGATAGCCCTCGTCCATGACCCACAGGGTCCAGGCCAGCCAGCCGATACCGGCCTCGACCGTGGCAAACCTGAGCTGCGGAAAGCGCTGCAAAATACCCGACACACACATCTGGGTCACCGGCTCGATTGCGGTCGATAGCGCGTGCCACACATAGTTGAGAATCGCCCCGCCGTTGCCGGTTGCGGTGCGCGGATCCTTGCCCGTTCCGACATGAAAGCTGATCGGCAGGCCGGCGTCCTGAATGGCCGCCCACAGCGGCTCGTACAGCGGCAGATTATACGGCTGGTCCGGCACCTGGACCGGCAGAAAGACCACCCGGTAGCCGAGCCGGGCCACCCGCTCAACCTCTGTGACCGCCGTCTCGACATGCTGGGGCGCAATCGCCGCCACCGGCAGCGAGCGCTTCTGGCTGGGCGGAAAGACCTCAATCGCCCAGTCGTTCCACACCCGACACATCTCGGTCTGGTGCTCGGGGTCGGGCGAGGCCCACATCAACAGGCCCCGGTTGGGATACACCACCTCGGCGTCAATACCGTCCCGGTCCAGATCGGCGTGGCGTTTGCTCGCCTCCCAGCTGCCGCCCTTGGCCCGTTCCAGATCGTCCCCTTCGAGGCTGAAATCCCGAATCCGGGTCGGCCGCTGGCCCTCAACGATCAGGGTTTTTCGGCCCCTGTCGTCCAGCTCCATGCGGGGCAAGCGGTGGCGAAACTTGGGCGCCACGCGACGCTCCCACAGATCCGGCGGCTCCAGCACGTGGCAGTCCGCCGATATCACACAATACGGTTTCTTCACCTGTTCAGACCCCGCCGATGCCATAACACCTCCTGTGTCTTCACTTGATCGCGTACGCGTTGGCCGGCGACCCAACCCCACCCGGCAGGTTGAGCGGCACCGACACCAAAAAGAACTCGTACACCCCGTCCTGGGCGCAGTCCCGGGCCAGCTCTTCCAGATCCCATACCTCGCCAATCGGCATGCCCTGCAGGGCGATCAGCCGCCGGTGCTGGAAGCCGCCCGTTTTGGCGTCAACCGGCAGCGCCTCGAGCGCCACATTATCCGCAGCCATGGCCGCAATCTGGTGGTCCCACAGCCAGGCCGCAGTCTCCTGCGTGGCGTCCAGCCCGGGACACGCCATGCCGCCCTCGCCCGGATGCAGCGTCCCCCGCAGCGCCTCGCGGCCGGCCTCATCCAGCCCGCCGTACCAGGCCAGCCAGCCCGTGCGCAGCAGCACGATATCCCCGGCCTGCACGCGCACCTGCTGCGCCTGGGCGACCCGCTCCAAAAACGGCCCGTCCATGGCAAAACGCCGGGTCGCGTCCAGCGGGCTGCCCTGGTGTTCCATGTAGCGGGCCGCGTCCAGCAATACGCCACGACCGACAATGCCGTGGCGGGCCCAGTGCTCGATACCCAGCTCAGCCTTGTCATCCACCTGCTCGTCCTGGCGGCCGCCATAATAGCCGAACTCCCGGTAGCGGATGTGACGCAGGCTGTCCCACTGGCTTGAGCCCTGCATGGCAAAATTGTCCACATAGTCGTCGCGGCCGCCACGGTTGACCTCGATATGATGGCGATAGCCGGTCCGAAACCCGCCGTACAGGGTGATCGGAAAGTTGAGCGGCAGGCTGAGGTTGATCACCCGCCCGGTCCGTACCAGGCCGACCGCCTGTTTGACCCGCTCCGGGGTCAGCAGATTGACCGTCCCCAGCTGATCGCCGGCCCCGAATACCTCCCAGGCCTGACGTTCTCCGCTGTGTCCGACCTGGGGCAGTTCACGAAAGGGGGGGATGCGTGACATAACAGCCTCCTTGACAGCCCGTATCACGGGCCCCGCCCCTCATAGCAAAGTCGGGGTCTGACCGCAAAGCGGGGTGGGGGAAAGGGGGGCATGTCAAAGGGCAAATGTCAAAGGGCAAATGTAGGGGATGGCGTATCACTTTGAAATTTTCTTTTCGCGGAGGACTCTCCTGGCGCAGCAATCCCCCTGCGCTTCGCGCTTCCCCCTTTGACTGACAAAGGGGGATTGAGGGGGATTTTCCGGCGTCTGGCGCGTCCTCGGCGCGGGCCGCTGGGGAGGAGACAGGCAAGCATTTTCAAACTGAGACACTAGCATGCAGGGGCGACTCCCCGGCGGTCGCCCGGCCGGCTCGCCGTTGCAGCGACCGGCGCTTTTGCCTATGATGCGCCCCGCATGCGCACCAAACTTCAGTCTCTGGACGCCGCCGCAGCCAGCGTGCAGGCCGGCAGCCTGCTGGGTATGACCTCGGCCGTCCTCGACAATGCGCCCATGGCTTTCTTGCGGGCGCTGGTCAGACGCCAGATCGGTGGCCTGGGGCTGGTGACCCTGACCGGCGGCGGACTGAACGCCGATCTCCTGATCGGCGCCGGACTCATCGACAGCTACGAGACCTGTTCCTGTACCCTCGTCCCCTACGGTCCGGCGCCCAACTTTCAGCGCGCCGTGCGGGCCGGTCTGATCAACATGAAGGACAGCACTTGAGGGGTGCTGTACAGCATGATCCAGGCTGGATCGATGGGCCTCCCGTTTGTGGCCGTGCGCGGGCTGCTGGGCTCCGATATGCTGACATATCGGCCCGACCTGCTCGTTCAGGGCAACCCCTTCAAGCCCGGCGAACAGGTGGTGGTGGCTCAGCCGATCCGGCCCGATGTGGCCGTTTTCCACGCCCTACAAGCCGACCGCTGGGGCAACGCGATTACGCCCGGCCCCCGGGACGATGTCATGCTGGCCCGCGCCGCCCGGCGGGTGATTGTCACCGCCGAGACCGTGGTCGATACCCGACTGACACCTGCCGACGCACCCCACGACACCTTCCTGCCCGCCATCGACGTTGACGTGGTAGCAGAAGCGCCGCTGGGCGCTCACCCGTGCGGCCTGGGCCGGCTGTACGAGCACGACCCGGACCACTGCCGGACCTATCTGGCCGCAGCCGCACACCCGCACGAGTTCCACGCCTACCTCGACCGCTACGTCTTTGGCGCCGCCGACCACGCCGTCTACCTCAGCCGGGTGGACGACACGCGCCAGGCCGGAGTCTAGGCCGTGCCAGCCGCTTATACCCCCCAGGAGCTGATGGCGGTGCTGATCGCCCGTCAGGTTCGGGACGGGGAAACCGTGGCGGTCGGAGCCGTCTCGCCCATCCCGGCTGCGGGCTGCGTGCTGGCCGAGCAGACCCACGCGCCCGACATCAGGCTGATCATTCTCGACTGCGAAGCGTACTATCCGTTCTCCGGCGGCAGCAGCGCGTTGCACTTTCTGGCCCAGCGGGGAGAGCTGGACCTGTTTTTCCTGAGCGGCATACAGATCGACCGACACGCCAACGTCAACCTGCATGTGATTGGCGACTACCGGGCACCCGACCGCCGGCTGGCCGGGGCGTATGGCTCGGCCATGCTGTACTACATGGCCGGCCGTGTCATCCTGTTTCGGACCGAGCACTCGCGGCGCAGCCTGGTCGAACAGGTCGATTTCGTGACCAGCCCGGGCACCAGCCCAGACTCGGTTCACCGCCCGGGCGGCCCGAGTCTGCTGATTACGCCCAAAGCCGTGCTGGAGTGGCACCCTGACGGCTGGGCGTGCCGCAGCATTCACCCCGGCTCGGACGTGCAGGACATCCGCGATAACACCGGCTTTGCCCTGGCCCTGTCCCCTCCCCCGCCGACCACCCCCCCGCCGAGCGAACAAGAACTGGCGATCCTGCGCGGCCGGGTCCGGACCAAACTCGACCGCAGCTATCCCAGCTTTTTTGCCCGGCACGTCCTGCCCAGCTGAGGACCACGCATGAACGTCAGCCATTTGTCTTGTGCCGCCTGCGGGCAAAGCTACCCGCCGAACCGGCTCTACAACCTGTGTCGGCAGTGTCAGAAGCCGCTCCTGGTCCACTACGATCTCGACCGCGTCGCCCTGTCCACACAGCACTTGGCCGACCGGCCGGCCAGCCTGTGGCGCTATCGAGAAGTCTTGCCGGTCGAACACGCAGAAAACGTCGTCAGCCTGGGAGAGGGCTGGACGCCGCTCCTGCACGCCCAACGCCTGGGCCGCCAGCTCGGGCTGTCGCGGTTGTACATCAAAGACGAAGCCCTCAACCCGACCGCCTCGTTCAAGGCCCGCGGCATGGCCGTGGCCGTATCCATGGCCAAAGAACTCGGGGTGAAAAAACTGGCCGTTCCCTCGGCCGGCAACGCGGCCGGCGCGCTGGCCGCCTACGCCGCTCGGGCCGGGCTGGAAGCCCATATCTTCATGCCGCGCGACGTGCCGCTGGCCAACCGTCTGGAGTGTCAGTACTACGGCGCCCGGGTGACCCTGGTTGACGGCCTCATCACCGACTGCGGCCGCAGGGTGGCCGAAGGGCAGGACCGGGAGGGCTGGTTCGATGTCTCAACACTCAAGGAGCCCTACCGTATCGAGGGCAAGAAAACCATGGGCTATGAACTGGCCGAGCAGCTCGACTGGCAGCTCCCGGATGTCATCGTCTACCCGACCGGCGGCGGGACCGGACTCATCGGCATGTGGAAAGCCTTTGACGAGATGGAACGGCTGGGCTGGATCGGTCCCCAGCGGCCACGCATGGTCAGCGTTCAGGCCGAGGGCTGTGCCCCGATTGTCCAGGCCCTGGCCGACGGTGCCCGCACCGCAGCGCCAATTGCCCATCCCCACACCGTCGCCGCCGGCCTACGCGTGCCCAAGGCCATCGGCGATTTCATCATCCTCGACATTCTGCGCCGCAGCCGCGGCACTGCGGTGAGCGTCAGCGATGCCGATCTCATGGCTGCGGCTCAACAGATGGCTGCCGCCGAGGGCATTTTTCCGGCCCCAGAGGGTGCCGCCTGCGTGCCCGCCCTCCACACGCTGCTGGAGCGCGGGGCACTCAAGCCCGACGAGCGGGTGGTGGCGTTCAATACCGGCGGCGGGCTGAAATATGTGGACGTCTGGCAGCCCTGAAGCCAGGCAATGCGCTGCTCGGCCTTAGCGCTGGGGCTCACTGATCCACAGGCCCCACCACTTGCCCCGCACCCGGCGGTAATTGTCTTCAGGATCGTAGGGCGTCACCGGCAGGGCCAGGGCGCGGGCGGTCAGCGTGCCGACCACCTGGCGCAGTTCGAGGCTGGCCACGACTTCATTGCGGGTCGCAACGACCAGGTTGCTGCACGCGTCCAGCAATTCCTGCTCGGCGTCCAGAACGTCGAGAATCGTCCGTGAGCCAACCTGCTCCTCCTGCACGACCCCGTCCAGGGCGACTTCCGCAGCCCGGACTTCGGCGCCGAAGGCGTCTATCTGAGCCCGGGCGGTCGTCAGGTTTTCCCACACCTGGGTCGCCTGTTGGCCTGTTGGATGGCGCGGCGGATCGCCGCATCAAGCTCCAGATCATTCGAGACGGGAAAATTAAGGTAAGAGCTAACAATGCGGGGCGTTGCCCGAGGCACGTCCTTATGTTTCGGACGGGTTAGAATGGCTTGAGATAGGACGGCGCATATACTGCTTGGCTTTACCGTAGCCTTCACCTTCGAGATCTTTCACGCTTCGATGGCAGATATCAATATTTCGCACCCCCATTTTGCTGGTCCACCAACCTTTGTTGGGGCCTGTGGTCAATTGCCGTGCCATGTGCTTTGGTGTCCCCTGATCGTTTACGTAGATGACGACCTTTTGGTATTCTGATTCATAGGTGCCATCGTCACACGTCTGATATCCCAATGTCTCAAACGCCTGGACAAAACAGTCTAGACTTTCCTCACGAGGCACTGAGGGAGGCCAGCGCCACTCTTCCTCTGGTCTCTTCGGCCACCAGGGAAAAGAGGTGTCTTCTGCTGCCCACGCGATGCAATTGTACTGAAGGTTCGCCCGACTTGTAGGCTTGGAATTTTCCTCCGTGAGACAGGGGAATGCCTCCAGGGCTGTCAGAATTCTCCACCACTCTTTCGTTTCTGCGGTGATTGTCTCGCTTACGTCCTCGGACATTGTGGTCCTATCCTAACTTCGGGAATTTCTTTTCCGCCCACTGTAGCCACGCCGTGCGGATTGTTTCGATATCTCCGGCGAGGACTGAAGACGCCGGATCCTCGCCAGTGAGAGCACGAAGCGCAGCAAACCAATAGTCCAATCCTGTTCGCAGGTCTTGGATGATGAGCGGAACGACTGGAGACCCAAGGGCAATGATTGCTCGATAGGCCGGATGTTCCAGGATCTCTGTCATGGAAGACGTGTAGAGGGTTCCATCACGCCACTGTTTGCGCAACTGCTGGAATGTCTCCTCAAGTGACGTAACTCCTTGTTCTCCTCTTACCGTCTCGGTGAAGTCCTCGCTCAGAAGCGTGATAACCGAGTATGACCGCGACCGAATATAGTCCTCAGAGCCAGAATTCAGGGTCGTCCAGAATGGAATAGGATTCCGTTTGTGTTCCCCTGCGTCTCGCTCTGCCGTGAGACTCATATCAGTTGTCCTTTCTGTTCGATGCTGGCTCCTTGAGCACATCGAGCGAGTCTAGCACAGTTGGCATCGTGGCACTGGTCACGCTGTACATGGGATTTCCGTTAGCGTCCCAGCGGTTATCAAAACGAATGACCTCTTGAACGACCGTCCTGACTCGAAGAAGGGTGCCGTCATCAAGTTTGACGTCGCTGAATCGCTCCGTAGATTCAGTGATCCCAACCCACGTGCCGTCAACGATTTTGCCGCTTGGGTCTCGTATTTTCCTCTTACGTTCCATGCTGTGTCCTCTTCTGTGATTCGCAACCAAATCGGGCCGAGTACCGGACATTCCTTCACCTGTCGAGAGTCTTGGCACAAAGCGTTGGCCATATTCAACCTTAAAGAGTCTGGTGCTGGTCTGTGGGCGGATGAGTTCGTGCCGTCTTGGAAATGGCAGCGTGGGGAACGGCTCAGCTGATTTCTATGAGGGAACATGCGCGGTCGGTCGAGCAGGCGGTCAATCTCGACATTCAAGACTTTTGGCATCGCGCGCTGCCGATCGTGCCGGTATGGATCGCGTTTGCTGAACAGGCTCTGATACGAAAGTACCAGCCGGTGTGGAACAGCTGCTTAGACGGTTTCGGGAACCATCCTCAAGGCAGTCGACGGGCGACAATCCGAAGCTGGTGGGACACCCTTCACCCCGGCCGACCTCGCAAGTTCAGCGCCACACAAGACAAGACCTCTGCCGAGGCCAGTCAGCGGGTGAGGGACTTTTAGACGAGCCGGGTGGAATTCGGTCCAGGTGGAATTCGGTAATAATTGAATCAATCAGACCGATAACGGTACGCTCAATCATTCTCCTATTTTAGATCAAACTCGAAAAAAGTCATGACTTTTTTCGAGAAGACTCGAAAGTTTTCTTCCTTCCCACTGCTCTCTCAGGGAGAGGGCGTTACTGCTCCGCGTTGGCGCGCAGCACGCGGCCCGACAGGGGCCCGGTCTGTTCGCCGTCGGAGAACAGCACCTGGCCGTTCAGCAGGGTATGGACGATACCGCTGGACTTCTCGATGTAGCGCGTCCCGCCGCCCGGAAAATCGTGCACCGCCTCCTGCTTGCCGCAGTTGACTGTGGCGGGGTCGAAGACCACCACGTCGGCGATATTCCCCACCTCCAGCGTGCCGCGCAGCGGTACGCCAAACACCCGGGCTGGGACGGCGGTGAGTTTGTGAATGGCGTCTTCGAGCGACAGCATGTGTTTGTCGCGCACCAGGCTGCCGAGCAGATAGGTCGAGTAGCCGGCCTCACAGCGCATATCGGCGTGAGCACCGCCGTCGGACAGACCGACCAGGGTGTGGGGATGGACCAGCATGTCTGGGTTGACCTCGCCGAACTCGTACAGAAACTGCATGTCGAGATTGTCGTCGAGGGCCAGCTCAAAGAACAGCTCAAGCGGGTCCTGACCCCGCTCGCGGCTGAGGCTGGCCAGGCTCTTGTCCAACAGGGTTTGCAGCTCCGGCTTGTTGACCGTGAACACGCTCAGCTGCTCCCACTGTCCGGTGAAGAGCCGGGGCTGTTTCAGCTCCTCACGAAACGCGGCCCGAAACGCGGGGTCGGCGCACATGCGCTTCTGCTCGTCCAGGGGACGGTCGAAGATCGGCTTCCAGCAGTCAAAATTGCCGAAGATAAACGGCCGCTGGAGACTGAAGCGGGCGCTCTTGTAGTGACACGGCACCTGGCCCAGGGGTAGATAGCCGCGGTCGAACAGCGGCACTACGCGTTGCAGGGCGGCCTTCCAGGCGTCGGGTGCGGCCTCGGGTTTTTGCAGCACGCCGAGCCAGGTCACCGGCCGCTCACTGTGGCCCAGCAGAAAGGTCAGCAGCTCGTACTCGTCGTCCGACAGGGCGCCCGGACTGCGGGTCAGGGCAATCTCGATGCTGCCCCGGCCCACATCCTTGAGCACCCCGGACAGGGCGGCAAGCTCATCACGGCTGGCCAAACGGCACGGCAGCGGCCGGCCCTGAAAGCCCAGGTGCTGGGGCAGGACGGTGGTCGAAAAGCCAAATGCGCCGGCCTCCATGGCCGCCCGGAACAGGGCTTGCAGCTGCTCCAACTCGTCCGGGTTGGCGGCTCGCTCCTTGCTCTCCTCGCCCAGCACGAACTGGCGCAGCGGCGACAGGGGGACCATCATGCCCACGTTCATGCCCAGCCCTGGGGCGCTGATCGCGTCCAGATACTCGTCAAAGGTCTGCCAGTTCCAGTTCACCCCGCGCTGCAACACGTCGAGCGACATGCCCTCGACATTGACCAGGTCGCCGACCAGGGCTTCGCGGTCGGCCGGCCGGCACGGGGCCAAACCGACCCCGCAGTTGCCCATGATGATCGACGTCACGCCGTGCCACGACGAACAGGTGGCCAGCGGGTCCCACAGAATCTGGGCGTCATAGTGGGTGTGGTGGTCGATAAAACCGGGGCAGACGACCAGGCCGTCAGCGTCGATGACGCGGGTCGCCTCGGCTGGGGCGATATGGGGTTCGACCGCCGCAATCCGGTCGCCGCGGATGGCCACGTCAGCCACCCGGCGTTCCTGGCCGGTGCCGTCAATGACGCTGCCGCCCTTGAGCAGGATATCGTAGGACATGGTGTCTTCCTTTCTGTTTTCTCAGTCCAAGACCGCAATCGCGTCAATCTCAATCAAGGCGTCGGGCCGCAGCAGCTCTTTGACCACAATGCCGGTGGCGGCCGGAAAGCCGTTCTTGAAATACTCGCGGCGCACCTCGGCCGTGCCCTTATAGCCCTGCTTGGTGGTAATGTAGTCCACCGTCTTGACGATATCGTCCATGCTGCCGCCGGCCTCGGCCATCAGGGTTTCAAGTTTCTCGAAGATATTGCGGGTCTGGGCCACAATGTCGCCCGGCCCGACGATATTGCCCCGGTTGTCGGTCGCGGTCAGGCCGGAGATGAACAGCAGATTGCCCTTACGGACCGCCGGCGAAAAGGTGTAGCGCTTAGTAAACGCCCAGGGGTCGATAATTTCCAGTTTTGGCATGGCACGCCTCTCTCGTTCAGGGGGCAAGCATAGGGCATTGCCCCGACATTTGACTTTTGCCCTTTGACTTTTGACTTTTCTTACCGAGGCCAAGCATGAGGGCTGGCCCCTACAGCTTCAAATCAGTCAGCCGCCACAGCCTGGAGAGCTGAACGCCCCAGCTCCAGGTGGCGGGCGATCTCGGCAAACGCGGCCTGGGCGCGTTGACTGAAGTCCTCGGCCGTTTCACCCGCTTTGAGATGCGGGATGACCACCAGCGGGATGTCCGGCATGGCCATGGCCTTGGCCTGATCCTGGGCGGCGACCAGAAAAGTATCGAGGGTGACCGCCACCGCAGGCACGCCACGCTTCCACAGTTTGGCCGAGTCGAGCATACAGCCCGACGTGCACGAGCCTCAAGCGCACAGGCCGACCACAGCCTGGTGCGAGGCTGCGGCCAGCTCGTCAATCAGCTGCTCGGGCGACGGCCGGGTAAACACCGGCTTGCGCCAGATTTTGACCTCGCTGACCGCACCCTCGGCGGCCAGCAACTCTTTCAGCCGTGCAAAGAACAGGCCGGCGATCTCGCCGCCAAACCCGTTATTGAGCAGACCAATTGTTCGTCCCTGGGCATCGCTGCCCAGAGCCTTGGCCGCAAACTGCCGCCGCTCGCCAACCGGGCTCAGTACGCGCATAGCTTCTCCTCAGGCTGATGTGATTTCCCTGGTCACGGCAAAACCGCCCAGGCCGCCCCAGCCGGGGCACACCGCCGCAAAGTAGGTATCTCCGCCGGCAACCATAATGTGAATGTCCCGAGGCCGGGCGGCAATCGGGACCGGATAGTCGTCGTTGTCCTGTTCGACCCACTTGGGCCAGAACTGACCGGTGATGCCCAGCGCGTCAACCGCCTTGATCTGCCCCAGCCGAGCCCGGACGTGTTCCCACAGATAGACCCGAATCTCGACCTTGGACCAGCCCTCGGCCTCGAACTGGCGCGCCTGCCAGGGGTTGAGGACGACCAGACTCTCGCCCATGGCGTGCGTATTATTGCTGCCCAGGCTGCTCAGCGCGCTGACCAGGCAGCTCAGCATCTGTTTGACCGTGCCGTAGCACAGGACCGAGTGGGGCGCCTCGCAGCTGAACACGGTCACCGCGTTGCTGCCCGCAGGGATACCCCGCTCGACCGCAAACGGCTCCCACGGGCTGGCCGCCTCGTGCTCGGCAATACAGTAGCTCCACTTGCCGGGATGGGCCTGGGTGGATTTATCCACCTCACCCGGGATATTCCCGCCCAGATTCCACAGGATCAGCCGAATCGCTCGCCCGACCGTGCCGTTGGCCCGAAAGCCGCTGCCGAACACGCCGTCGCCGGCGTTAAAGCCGAGCTGTTGGGCAATCGGGCCGTGGACGATGACCAGGGGTACACATGAGTGGGTCGTGGTCTGCACGCCGTTGAGGTTGTGCTCGGGTTCCAGCATGGCCTCGACCGCAGCCAGCACGATTGGAAAATATGCGGGCCGACAGCCGGCCATGACACTGTTAATGGCCAGCTTCTCAACCGTGGCAATGCCCTGGGCGGGCGGGATTTCACCGATTTCTTCCTCAGGTCGGCGGCCCGAGGCGCGCACCATGCGCTCGACCAACTCTTCGGTGGGCGGAACAATCGCCAGGCCATCGGTCCAGCCCCGCTCAAAAAAGAGTTCGACCGCCGCGTGATAATCGGCAACATCAATGGCTTCGGCACGAAACTCCATGTCTGCTCTCCCGCCCCCCATCCCTACGTCAGGCGCTCAGTCGGCGTCAAGGCACCCGAGCGGGCGGTACTGTTTCGGTTTGGAAATGGGCACTCCGTATAGTCCCCAGCGGGCTGCTCTCATGCCAGTCCTCACGTCGGGAAAATCCCCCTCAGTCCCCCTTTTACAACGGGTGATGCAAATTACAGCGTCCACC